>NZ_JAUBUI010000013.1:0-51313 GCF_036705385.1 Microcoleus sp. B3-A4
CCCAACTCGTAATACGTTCGTGTCTTAACGGCAGCGCCCAACTGCCACTACTTTCAGGTATCAGTGCGATCGTACTATATCCTTGACCGATACCAACAGGTATACCGTGGGGTAAGGCTGTGGGTTGATGTTCATAGGTGCGTTCTTTGAGTGTACGTGCATGGGGTCTTAACCATGCTGTATGATCGATCGCTAATACTGGACGTTCTACCTCTGACATCTGCTGGATAGATAGTTGCATCAATTGGTCTCGGTCTGGCCTACAGTCTTGTAGTGCTTCATAGACACTCGACCACTGACGCCGAAACAAAGGATTTAGGGCTAAATCTCCTAAGCATGAGATGTGGCGGGTCGTCATCACTGCATCTGCTAGTTCAAAGGTGGCATCTTTACCGTTGCCGAGGCATTGATAAGCAAGTTGACGAAATTCTCGTAATTGTTTTAACTTCATGGCAGGTAGATTTGAGATTTTTAGCTAAATTCTCAATCTTCTACCCTGATGCTGTCTGTTGAAACTATCGCAGGCAGTTTTTTTTTAAGAAAGCATCCGCAACCTCAAAGAGAACGTCAACGGTCGCTGGCACCGATCTTATGGTTGAGTCTCATAGCTGATCGCCAGCGACCGTTGCCGTTCTTGTATGGACGTTTGCCAGTCTTTGGGCGATCGCACTTTTTTACCTGCTTAGTCTAAACTCCAATCCCAAAAGAATCAGCCAGTAACAGAGCGCGATCGGGCTAATGCTGGCGACTAAGAGCCCGATCAAAATTTTCCAGGGCGATCGCAGAAATTGTCCCAAACTCATCCCCAACAGTCCCCAGACCGCAATCCAGAGCGTTTCCCAGCCCTCCCCCCAAACCTGAAGCAACGGCCGCCGATCGATCACCGCGCTAATCATCTGGCTGGTTTCGTGGGCTTGCATTTCGACTCCGTAAATCCGTCCGGGATTGATACCTGCGATCGCCCCCGAACTTGCCAGATCCTTCGCGCTAAAAGACATCATCCCAATCAGCACAATTTTGCCTCGAATCCAGTTCGGATCTACTTGTCCCGCCTTAATTTGCTCCAGGGAAAGCACGCGAAATGGCATTGTCCCGCTGCGAACATTCAGTAAAATTTGGTTGCCGCCTGCATCCGCCCCCACATATCCGCCAGAGTTTGGCTGCACTCTGGTAAATTCAATGCTGCCAAAGCGCATCGCCTCCCGATCGCGAATTCCATTACCTAGCTTAATTCCTCGGGTTGCTAAATAGCGCTCTGCCAGCCGGATTGCGAAGGAAAAACGGTATTCCTGTCGATCGTTGTTAGTACCCAATAAACTGCGGCGCTGGTAGCCATCCGCATCGAGTACGAAATCTGCAAAGCCAACCTGTTCGGGTGGTAGCGCGGGCGGAGGTGCGACGGTAAAGCCACTGCGATCGGGCAAAGCAATCTCCACTCCGATCGCATTCTTGCTGCTGCGAAACACCGATGTTAGTTCAGCATGACCTGGTTCCACCGGAATATCGCGGACAATATCCAGCCCGATCGCGCTCGGTCGATAGGTTTGCAACCGTTTGAGTAAATCGGCAATATCGCGATCGGGAATCGGATAAGTTCTAGCACGTTGAATATCCTCCTCAGTGATGCCGACAATTACAATCCGTTCATCCATTGGCTCAGGAGGACGCAAACGCAAAAATCGATCGAACGCAACCAACTCCCAAAACTGAAGTGCACCGCTCAATCTAGCCATCATCACAGCGACAATCACCATCACCCCTGGAAGCGCTCCTCGTCCCCAAGTCGTGACGCCCGCTTTCACTGCTTGCCATCGATCGGGCTTCATAATAATGTCCGGTTGAATAGTTATCATACTTTTGTACGACTGTTTGGCCGATGCCCGATGCCCGATGCCCGATGCCCGATGCCCCTACAGGATTTATAAGTAATTAACCAGACTTGATATCACTAATCAATCAATCCTTCTTCCCTAGCTCGCACTTCCGTTTGAATCCGCAGATTCTTATCATCATCAGGATACACCTCTAGCACATCTCGAATCTTAGTCCAGTAATACTGCACAGTGCGTTCAGAAACATTCATTCGTTTGGCGATCGCAGTATCCTGTAAGCTCTCGTGAAAAGCAAATTGCAACACCTGCATCCAGGCGGGTTTGAGTTGCAGCCCATTGCGGATCTCTCTGGGTGTATAAATCCGCTCGTGCAGCGCCCAATCAACCATTGCCAGCAAGTCTTTCATCGGCTGGCTCTTATCAACAACCGTGAAGCCACCCATGTGATTGTCGATCGACGGTTTCAGCCAAACTAAAGTCCGAACATGGGCACTCTGCACCACAATATTCAGACTCGGATACTGCTCCATCAACGTTTTGAGGAGTTGAAGCCCTGAATTCGCTTGAGCTGTTTCGCCGATCGTCTCTGGCATCACCAGATCCACAATCACCAAATCCGGGGTCGTCTGCGCTATTTGCTGAAGGGCTGCCTGAGCCGTCGGAGCCGTCAGAATGTCTGCCTCTGGATATTCTTGCTTCAGAATGTTAAGCGTGCCACCTAACACCATCGCATGGTCATCCACAACTAAAAATGTTCGTTTCTCCGGTTGAGGTAAAGTCTGGGGCATAGTTGATTTGTTGCCACACAACATCGTCAGTTTAGGTAATCCGTCAACCCATTTTAGATTTGGGATTTACGATTTTCGATTTGTGACCTAGTTGAAACTAGGGGTTTTAAACCGCTGAAATTCTCATTCAAAATCCCAAATCTAAAATTGTCTCTGTCATCTTCTTACAATAGAGGAATTACGTGGCTCCCGTCCTGCATCTGTCCGCCAACTGGGGTTGGGGATGTCCGCAACGAGAATTGCGCTAAAGCGCAGTTCTATTATAATCTAGGTGTCGAAGCAGGGAAAAGGATGATTTTATGGTAGCCGAAGGTTCGTATCAAGCCAGTACGTTCAATCTAGAATTGGAGGGAGAAATTCAGCGGTTAAAAGCTCAAGTTCTCCTCAGTTGGGAAAAGGAAGCTCGCACTTTAAAGTGGTTCGGTTTAACCGACGGGATGAATGTTTTGGAAGCGGGTAGCGGGCCGGGATTTTTCACAGAAAAACTATTAGAATTGCTGCCAAACAGTCCGGTAACATCGGTAGAAATTGACCCGGTAGTGCACGAAAAAGCAGTAGCATATTTGCAGGACAAAGGGGGCGATCGAGTAGAGCGCATCCAAGCATCGGTTGCGGATACTGGTTTGGCGGCGAACACTTTCGATTTTGCGATCGCGCGTTTGCTGTTCGTTCATCTCCCAGAGCCCGTCGCAGCAGCTAGAGAAATATTCCGCATCTTGAAACCGGGCGGAAAACTGGTGATTATCGATAGCGATGCGGATCTGTTTTGGCTGACAAATCCGCCTTGGTCAGTCGAGATTGTCAGGGAGAAATTCAAGCAGGTGATAGCATCGCGGGGCGGCGATTTATGCGTCGGGCGAAATCTGTGCCGCATTCTCAAAGAAGCTGGGTTTGTTAGCGTTGATTTAGAAGCGGTTGTCAGGCACAGCGATATAATAGGAATTGAAGCGTTCCAACCTTTACTGGACTCCGGGCCCATTTTGCAAATGGTCAAACAGGGGGTGATTTCAGAGTCGGAAATAGAAAGCTATCTGGTTTCGCGGGATAAGTTTGAAGCTGCGGGCGATCGATCGATGATGAGTTTTTGGTTGATGGCGTGCGGGGAAAAAAATCAATAAAATTAAGACCGATATTTCATACAATATTAATGTCCCGTCGCAACACAACTTCTAGCACTCTCCCTTCGGGTAGCATCGTCGGGCGTCAAATCTAGTTACCCGCCAAAAATCACGGATCGTGCAACCCGACTTGAGATAATCCATCTGCGTTAATCTGTGTTTATCTGCCCTCATCTGCGGTTAAAAAAAGAGAACTTCTCGGACTGCAGATGACAACGGATTAACGCTGATTCACGCAGATGAAGGAAGAGAGAGCAGAATAATTTAGTAACTTTACACCTACAAGTCTAACCAATCGTTGGAGCCGATCGCGCAAAGGTTGTTTATGAGAGCCAATGGTTGTCCGTGTCGGCTCAACTTTACCCTTATGCTCGATCGTACATCTGGTTGTATCGGTAATTAAATGTGAAATGAACTAAATGCTGGGATTGGCGATTGTACATCCGCGACTAAGCTTCAAACCACTATAAAAAAATAACTTGTCTAAGGTGAATTCCGCATAAAATCCTTATTGACAGCAGCATTTTGAATTTGATTGCTAAAAATATCAAGCATTCCCATAATTTCTGTGTGTAACTCTATATACTCTTCTCTGTCAACCGTCAAATAGTTACCATGTGCTATTTCATTTCTGGTTTTCAAAAGCTTAATATCGATTAATACTGCCTTAGTAGAGTAAACGGAAAAGTCTATTCCCAGAGTAGAAGTTATTTCTTTCAAAATGTCAGAAGACAGATTGGATGCAGTAGAAATTGCATCTTTGTCTTTGTATGGTAAAGAGCATTTAGTGTTTAAGTTAGAAAGGAAGAAATCACAAACAGGTATATATAATGAGGGTTTATTTGTGTCTCTAGCCTCATTCAATTTTGTCTTCATTGCCAGAGCTAGAAAATTGCTACTAAGCTGATCGTAGCGAAGCTTTTGCATCGCAACATACTCTAGGTAACTATTTGATGCTAATTTGACAAAACCTTCCCAATGGGCATAGAGAATACATATTCCACTCCGAATCAACGCACTATGCCTTTGAGAAGAAACCTTTCTCGATTCTACCAAGGATTTGAGTTCCGAAAGTTCCTTCTTTCGCCAAGCAAGATCGGTGGAAAGCTTATCACTTAATTGTTCAGCAGTTCGGATACTCATTAGGGGGAAAATACTTCTCTACCCAGCGGAATCAGGTAAGGTAAACGTCTTGTAGCATTGAACCCTCCTCCCGAGCGTGTTTGATAAGTTTCATGCGACCAAATACCTTTTATTTTATCAGATATCAGGTTTTTTTGAGGTAGATGTTTATAGTTGTATCCGATTCCCAATGCTACCACTTCATATGCCGATAATAGAAAACCACCCAAAAACCTGTCTTGTTCAGGTTTATATTTCTTGAAACTATCCTCACCTATAGTTTCATCAAGAAGATCGAATGTTGTCTTGAATGCGGTTTCTATGTGGTGATAATCTAACTCTTTATTAGAAGCAAGTTTACGCATTGTTTCGGTTAGGAAAACGTGAACATCACCACCCAATTTTTTAACGCTTATATCATCCTTATCAAATAAAAGTATGAAACGTAATACTAATTCCATATCATACTGTTCTTCATAGAGTCTATCACTTAAAGCAGTGCATTTTTTGAAGGGTTCATAATCTGCCAGTGAACGCATCAAGTGATATAAATCTTTATTCAACATCAAAAGAATGCAATTTCTCACTTCTTGAGGTGTTGCAACTGAACCTCCTGTATTCAGTCGCTGAAATAGCTCATATTTAATCATTTCATCGCTTTCTTTCTGAACAATATTGACAGCAATTTTTGAGCGTTTAATCAATAAACGCTGTGCTTGGGTGAAAGAATTATCTCGATCGTTTGGGTCGTCCCATTTTTTACCTTCTAAAGAAGCTAAATATGTAGTTTTTTGTAAAGGTACTGGCTGTGTATTGTTTTCGGCTTCATCTTTTTTCAAAATACCGACAAATTCATATATTGTTGATAGTCTCTGAACACCATCTACAACATCCCAAACACCATCATCTCTTTGGCTAACAAAAATTGGTGGAATAGGTATACCTAGCAAAATCGATTCTATGAAGGTTGATTTTTGGTGATCGGACCAACGAAAAAATCTTTGAAAATCTGGATGGATATCGATCTCACTATTTTCATAAAGGCTGATCCACTCTCCAATAGACATTGAGTAGCCATCAGTCCGAATTTCTTGCCTTGTTTTATCAATTTCATCTTGCAGGGACATAGTTCAAGGTGTGTTAAATTTTGTTATGTATAACCATTTCTGTAGAATAGGAATACTTAGCTATTCTACTGTGTTGGGTTGCGCTTGACAAAAAGTCACTGTTTAACCCTGCAATTATAGCAGATCAACCAATTTGTTGCGTAAATTTGATTAATCGACCAAATTACTGCTGCCTAACCCCATTAAGAAACTCTGTCCTTGCCTCAATTCTTGAAGGCGTTAAAACGCAACGCACCAGCAATTCTAAATCCAATTCCGGCAGCAACTCACTTCTTGAAACTTGCTCATAATTATCCTCCCGCAACCCATACACAGCCAACTGATTATTTTCCCAAAACCAGACTTCAGGAATGCGAAGTCGCAGATATTTAGCGAGTTTATTAGTACTCCCGCTAGTAATGGTTACCTCCACTGCGAGATCGGGATGCTCTTTTCTTGAACCTATATAATAAGACTCGTCAGGTTCAAATGATACATCTCTTGCCCGGTCTCTGCGAGTTGCGCTTCCTACAGGAATATATTCAATCCCCATTTCACAAAAGTAGAGTTGTAGCAAAAAATTAAGAATACAACTGATTGTCTCATGTGCTTCACCCAGTGTCATAAACTCGATCCACCCATCAAGATAAGTTATCCGCAAACCCGGAGAGTCGGCCATCAAAGATGCGATCGCCTCAAATTGCTCCCAAGTATAATAACCGGGGAGAATCAATCGCTGTTCTGCAAGCGTACCTATTTCTTCTAAAATTTTTGCTGTCATAGGTATCACCATCCTATTTTAAATATTACTAGCCCCTACCCAGCACAAACCAGGCAGGGGCATTCACTCACATTCTAACTTAATGAACTAGCTCGATCGCCCTTTTAGTCAACGCCTCAGCAGTTAACCCATTAAACGCCATCAACTGACCAGCACTAGCAGTAGTTTCCCCCCGCTTCCAAGCGAAAGTATCCCGCTTGCAATTGCTGCGTAGCATCACAGGTTCCAACATCCCAGAAGCACCGCCTGTCACGCCAATCAAGGCATCTCCACCAAACAATTCGGTAAATTTATCATCGCTCAAAAAGCCGCCGTCAGCTTCCGAACAAGTATCCCAAGCAACATCGCCTTGACGGTACAAACGCCGGGGATTCACAACAGAAACAATCCGCACTCCAATCCCTTCTGTTTCCAAAAATGCCGCCGCTTCAAACACTGGCATTAACGTCATGTCGCCGACAACTGCAAACACAACTTTCTTGCTCCCCCCTTGATTGTGGGGAGCTTGCGGGGAATCGACTTCGTGCAGCACTATTGCACCGTCTTGCAAACCTTGGCGAGTCTGTTCAAAAGTAGTGCGAATTGGCAGTGGCGACTTGCTTGCAGTAATCACAACTCCCTTATTTTTAGCAGCCAAAGCCCACTCATAACAAGCTTGAATGCTGTTAGCATCCGGTGGAAACAAAGGAAACACATTTCCGTTCCGCATCATCGCCGCAAAATAAGCCTCAATTTCCGGCCTCTGGTGCGTCCAACCGTTACGGCCTTGTTCCAATGCACCCGCTGTAAATAAGGTGACAGTTGCCGGAGTTGGACGGCGCAATTCTGCCATTGCTTGGGTTACAGTTTGCCAAATTGGTAAACCGTTGATGGCAAAAGATTCGTAGGAACACCACAAACTCCGCGCTCCAAATAGCGATAAACCTACGGCTAAACCAGCGCAAGCATCTTCGCTCAAAGGTTCGTAAACTTGACCGTTGGGCGATTGATTGTACAGGTCATCTGTGGTCGGGTGAATAATTTTGAGAGCTTGGTTGATATTGGCAATTGCCGATGCTTCATTGCCGTCAGCATTAGTGACAACAAAAGTACGATCGCGCTCGCCAACTTTCCCTACCAAAACCCCCATTGCTGTGGTCGAAATCTTCGGTTCTCCGCCAACTGCAAATTCTTCTAAAGGCAATTCGCCTAAATCTGCCAGCGGCAATGTAAACTCAGTAACAACTGTTTTCGCCGCCGGCCCGCCGCCCGCACGCTCGCAATTTGTCCGCACCAACTCCCAAGCAGCAGCAGTCAAAGCGCGCTCTTTCAAAGCACTGATAATGTGCGGAGCATCCAGCGTATCTTTTGGATAAAGGTTGTGAGATTTTGCTCCGCGCGCGTGGACGCCGGCACCTTTCAACTGTTTGATAATAAACACAGTTAATTTGCCGCCGAGAGCAGATTTTGCCGCTTTGTCAACTCCTTGTAAAACAGCTTTGGTAAATGCCATGCGCTGTTCGAGCGAAAAAGCAGTGCTGTCAACATAATCTTCGGGTTGATTTTTATCGTCAAATTCCTTAGCATCAACTAAGATAACTTCTTCAAAACCGTTGCCTTGCCAATAAGCAATCATTTCAGCATTAGTTTTAGTCGAAACCATGCTGTGATGTTCCTGAGAATATCCGTTCCAAACCAACACAGGCAAAAAGTTAGTAACGCTGGGATAAGCAGTGTGGAAATGCCCCATGCTGCTCATCGGATAGGGTTCGCCCATGCCGCCGTCGCCTATTGTGAAAGCAAACAGTTTTTCCCGGTGCAAAAGCGCTCCAGCCATTGCGAAATGCTGCCCTTGTCCGAGGGGGCCGGCCGGTGCTAAAAGGCCGGGAATGAAACCGGAAAGATGTCCTAACAAACCGTCTTTTTCTCGGAATTTATCGCGCACTTGCTGCACGTTGAAAATTCCCATATCTTCCAAAGATCGATCGAGAAACATGGCGCTGTAAAAGCCGGGGGCGTGATGGCCGACTTCGGTGACAATGTTCTTGTGTCCGAGCATCACCAAAGCGGCATAAGCCTCAGCTTGGCTAGCAAAACCCCCCGGATGTCCCGATGCCTTGCTAGCGGTAACTTGCAGCGTCAGGTAGCGCAGGGCGTCTGCTCCCAGCATCGTTTGAAAGACGGCGACGGGATCGGCAGGATCGGCGATCGACTTGCTCCCCTCGGCGATCGCAGGTGTTTTCCCATAAGTATCAAAACCAGGGACTGTTTCAGAAAAATATTGAATGCCTTCGCAAAAAGCGGGCGTTGTTGACGTTGCCTGCGGGGTAGTTGCTGTCATGCTTGATACCGGAAAAATTTGAATTGGATTAATGTAAGAGTAATTTTATAGCTTCCGTGTTCCAAAAAATCATGAGTTCTATTATGTCAGTGATAAATAAGTAAAATATCTCACTTTTTCAGCTAATAAGTAGTGGTTTGAGAACCCCGAATTTTTTAATAAGTCGGGGTTCTGTGTTTACCCATTACTAATCCATCTCAAATCTCAAATCTAAAATTGTTCCAGCCGTTCCCGGACATCGATATAAAGCGCAGTACCGCTTTCAGAAAGAGAAGGCACAGCCTTTTGATTCCCCAGCCAAACAAAAAAACTGCTAAGTGCAGGAGTCGGATCTTGATCGCGGCGCAGCGTGTAGATCAAACCTTCGCAAGGCCCATTAACGCGGCTAGTCGTGCAAATCGCTTTCTGGTTATTTACAATACCCACAGTGACATAATTTAGCTGTTTATTACGGTTATAATTTTCAAGGCGCTGAGTCACTTGTTGGCAGCGAGTTAGAGGATCGTAGCCAGAACTAGAAAAGAAATTAGAATTCCAGCGAATCCAAGGCTCCCTGAACCCTTGCGGATTTTGATACACAGTCACCGGTTCGCCCGTCGAGGTATCGCACACAAATCCTCCATAACCTCGATTCGGTTGGTTTTGACCCGAGTCGCTGCTGATAGAAAGATTGCTGAGAATATCAAAGCCGTTATGCTTATTTTGTGATAGCAACTCCCTAAAAGCCTCGATCGGGATTGCCGCGTTCAACCCCGTTTTTATCTCTTCAATCTGACCGTTCCACTGGCTCCTAATTGTGCCAACAGTATCTCCCTGACCGTGAATTCCTACCACCCTGCCATCAGCATCAAATACAGGCCCGCCACTCATCCCGCGCCTGGTTACAGCTTGGTAGCGCAGACGGTATCCTGATGAGGCGCTGCCCAACCGAGAAGAGATGATACCAGCAGTAAACTCAAGTTTTCGTTCAAATCCCGAAATTGGCAGCGGATAGCCAGAAACGTAAATAGCAGAACCGACAACAGCACGTTCTGACTCGCCCATTGGTGCTACTGGATACTGTTCTCGGCTCTGAAACTGTATCAAAGCCAAGTCTATATCCCTGTCATTTTTCGGGAGTCGCTGTATTCTAATCGCAGCATAATCCTTCTCCAAATGAGTGCGAATGCTGTATTTTTGAGCGAGGCTTGCCACCACATGATTAGCTGTCAGAACCGTGTAAATATTACCCTGTTTGGCAATAATTACTCCCGATCCACTCGCCAAAAAACCCAGCGTATTGTTGACTTCTACAGTTGTCAACGTCGCTAGCTGGGCAATTTCTTCTGCTGTTTTGGCACAGGCAGCATATTGTTGGCTGACAACCGCCGTCACTGTTAATGCACCTGTCAAGATGATTGTCAGCGCGTCAAACCGCAAACTCCACACATTCATCGATAACTCCCTAGATGAAACGAGGCGAACTGCAAATATATACTAATCGCAATTCCCCAACTGGATTTAACCATGTTCTCCAATAATTCCGCTGTTGGTTCACTTCCATATTCAAAAGCATAGACGCCAAAATTTGGATCTCGATACTTGCCCCTACAGTTAATCCCAATCAAGAAACCTTTGGCATTAAAAATCGGGTCGCGACTCATACCGATTTTAACCTCATTTGTATAGCCCAAGCTATAACCTTGAGGCAAAGATTTGGGTAGCAGCACCGAAACGAAGCCCGCGTCACCGCCAAAGCCCCAACCTCAGCACCCGCAGGAAAGCCGACGGCAAGCATTGGCTCAGACACCGCTCCTGCCTCAAGGCTGAATGGTGTTATTTTATACTCGATCGCGCTGCGAAACTGAACGATCGCCAGATCGCTATTGCCCAGCCGCCTCGGAACTCCTAGCAGTGGGTGGAGGAGGCCGTCGTCGGTGACCATTGTCGGATCGCCACAACGTGCCAGTTAGTAAGCACCATATAGGTTTGGCCCTGCTGCCGGACGATCGTCCCAGAACCAGAAGATATTCCCGTCGGGATGCGTACCGCTTTTTGACGCGCCAAGTTTTCCACCTCAATCCTTGGAATTGGTGATGGGATGGAAAATTTGCCAATCTTTAAGGCTGTCGGAACGGTGGGGAAAAGGGGGCAGTTGCGCGCTATCGGCAGTGTTTTCCCCTAGCTTTTCGCTGACATCAATGTAAGGAATTTTACTTGTCTCATCAAAAGAGGCCATCCCGACATATCCTTGCCGCCAAGCCAACAAATTATACAAAGAGCCGATCGGGTCTTGGCCGGGTCTGAGGGTATAAATCAAATTTTGACACCGCCCATTGACTTGATTCGCCGTGCAGATGACGTTCTGGCCGTTCATTTGGCCCGCAGTAATGTACTTAAGCATTCGTTGGCGGCGATAGGTTTCGAGGCGTTGGCTGACTAATTGACACCGAGTTACCGGATCGTAGCCAGAACCGGAGAAATAATCGGAAGTCCACTCAATCCAAGGCTCTACGGCACCTTGAGCGTTTTGGTACACCGTCACCGGCGCACCGGTCGAGGTACTGCACCAAAATCCACTTTCCCCCTGTCCTCGCCGACCGTAACTCGGTTGAGAAGCAACCGTCAGGCCGGTGAGGACGATCGCTGTTGTCGCCAAAACTTTTGTCAATAATTGCTGTTTCATGATGTGTTCACTCTTTTTTATGGGATTCGGGACAAAAATCACCGAATGCTGCCATAACACCCTTGACGCGCCAGTTCGTTACAGATCCGCTGACTTGGGAATTATGTTTTTGGCGACTTGACCAGAAACCAGGTTTTTTTACGAAAACACTTCGTTGCAGCCCTTATGCCTGGTTAAAAAACCCGGTTTTTTTGCTCTTGATGCGTAAGTTTTGATATTGTTCGCGACTTGCACGTTCCCTCTAACCGCGATTTCGGCGCTGTTAAAAAAGCGCTCCGAAGCCGAGCTTAAAATGCGGGCGCAAGTCGGAATTCTGTCCTCATTACTACTAATCAAACTCAGGCTTTTACCAACGGGAAAGAGGCTTTTCACCTCAGACCTTGGAAGGGATCGAGTTGCAACGGTACATCACACCACTGACAAGGTATTTGATATCACTTACGAGCTGGGTCGCAAGCTTGATCTGCTGAGACAGGCAAACTGCTTGGTTAGACCAGTGAGGGGTAAAACCCCTTTTATCTGATCTAACACTAAAATCCACGTATTAACAAGAACTCTTAACTTGTTTTCATCTCCGTACTGCGGGAAATACTTCTAAGTGAGTGTAATCAGGGTCTAAGTGCTTTCTACCACCAAAATTTACCCTCCATACACTGATGTTTAGTAAAGTATTAAAAACTATGAACCGTATCTGCAAACAGTTAGGATATTTAGGCGTTTGGTTAATTTTGATGGGCGGTAGCAGTTGTTCTAGCTCAGATGCAGCTACCTCAACCGAAAACCAGAGCCAACTCTCAGCAAGCGCCCCTCAGTTCCAAAACCTACAGCTAACGGGAAATCAAATTGAGGCTCGATCGAGTCAATTAACGCAGTCCTCTAACTCTGTTGCCTCAGTTTTAGGCAGTGTAGCAGTCTCAGAAAATACTGCCACCGTTACGGTTTATAAGGTAGATAATTTGTGTCAAACTCTGAAGCCGGAAACAGTTACAGGCCCAGAGAACCAGTTAATGTCATCTGCGGTTAATGAAGTGTTAAAGCAGCAGATTTTCGATAGTCTTGGTTTGGCTGGTTATCGCCTCAAGATCGATCGCGACCTCGGAATAGCTACCGTGGATCTGCGAGCCTCCGGAAATTCGCGGCAGAAATTGCAAAATCTGTCCAGTTGTCAAATGTTAGGTTTGTTCGGGGGCGTGCGCCAAACTTTAACCAGTTATGCTCCTTGGCAAATCAAAACTGTTCGTTTTACAGAGCTTGGAGAGGATATTTTGAGCACCGTTCGAGAATAAGCTATTAAAATTATTGGAGATGGGACTTACGCAATTCTCCCCTTAAAAACAAGGGTTGGCAGGGATTGAACCAACCTTCAAACCCTTTGAGATTTGTTGATACTTCTAAGTCCTGTGACCCAAACCCCGGTAACTCCTATGACACTACCTAACGGCCCCAAAGCTCCACCCCTTGTGCAGCTAATTCAATGGATCGGCGATCCCCTGACATTCATGGATAAATGTGCCAAACAATACGGCGACATTTTCACAGCTCAAGTGAACAACGGGAAACCATTGGTGATGATCCACCACCCCCAAGCTGTCCAGGAGATGCTCAACAGCAGCGCATTTCACGCTCCAGGCCGCCTGAACAGCATCCTAAAACCCTTGATGGGAGAACAATCCATGATTATGCTGTCGGGAGAAAGGCACAAACGCGAGCGCCAATTATTGATGCCACCCTTTCACGGGGAACGGATGCGGAATTACGGCCAACTAATTTGCGATATTGCTCAAGATGTTGCCAGCAAATGGTCGGTCGATCGACCTTTTGTGGCCCGCAGCGCGATGCAGGAAGTCACCATGCGGGTAATCTTGCAAGCTGTCTTCGGCATGGATGACGGGCCGCGATTGGAAGAGATCAGGCCCCTACTTGCCTCAGTCCTCGATATGACCAACTCTCCCCTGCGATCGAGCATACTGTTTTTCGGCTGGATGCAGCAAGATTGGGGCTCTTGGAGTCCTTGGGGACGCATGAAACAGCGGCAGCGGAAAGTTGACGCACTGATCGACGCGGAAATTGAAGAACGCAGACAGCAACCAGACGCCAACCGCACCGACATTCTCAGCTTAATGATGGCCGCGCGCGACGAAAACGGGCAACCAATGACCAATGAAGAATTACGCGACGAGTTGATGACGCTGCTGTTTGCAGGCCACGAAACCACAGCAACGGCTCTAGCTTGGGCATTTTACTGGATTCACCACTTGCCCTCGGTGCGCCAGAAGTTGCTGCAAGAATTGGACAGTTTGGGGGAAAATCCCGACCCGATGGAGATTTTCCGCTTACCTTACCTGAGTGCAGTTTGTCAGGAGACGCTGCGAATTTACCCGGTGGGAATGCTGACGTTTGCGCGAGAGGTGATCACGCCCGTGGAACTGATGGGACATCAACTCGAACCGGGCACGGTTGTCATCGGCTCGATTTATTTGACCCACAGACGGGAGGATTTGTATCCAGAACCCCTGCAATTTAAACCGGAACGGTTTTTGGAGAGGCAATTCTCGCCTTATGAGTATTTGCCCTTTGGAGGCGGCAGCCGCCGCTGTATCGGCTTGGCGCTGGCGCAGTTGGAGATGAAACTCGTGCTGGCAACCATTTTGCGGGATTTCGACCTAGTATTGGCCGAGAAAAAGCCCGTACAGGCCAAACGCCGAGGGGTGACTTTAGGGCCTGCCGGCGGCGTGCGGATGGCCCTGCTGGGGCGGCGGATGCCACAGCAGAAGCCTGAACCTGTTGCTAGTGGGGTTTAAAGTCGCAGCAGTTGCAGCGGGCGATCGAACTTTCTGCTTTGAGTGTCCACCATTTAGGGAGAAGGTGCGATCGTCCGCTGCAACTGCCACCATTTTTTGTAGCACCCGCTACAGATAAATAGCTAGAATCCTTAACCTGTAACCCTCTCCCCCTCTCACTTTTCAAATTTTCAGTCTAAAATGATATGAACCTTGCAAACACAGCCTAAAAGCAAAAGTGGGTGATTGCAATAGTCCTCTTGATATCTCAAAAGCCTGCCTGCCATACTTTAAAAACATATGCATACCCTGTTATTCAGCAAGGTCGGAAGCGCGTTGGCATTGCCAGCAATCTTCCGGCCTCTTTATTTTTTGGGCTACTTAAGGCATTGGAGACAAGATGTAGAAGGCAAGGCAAAAGTATAAATTCTCCCCCTGTCCTCGTTTCCCCCTGTCCCCAATCTAGAGCTTCTGCCTCTAATTCCAATAGAATCCGACAGCAAGTTTAAGGAATCACTAAGGAATAATTAATAACTTGTTAAATTATCTCCTTCTGCCCTTCTCTTAATCTTCTGTTTTCAGAAATTCCGATACCGAGACAGACTTCGGGAGACTCTCCAGATCTTGAATTTCGCTTTCGTGGGCAAAAAACTCAACTTCTTTGTCGTCAATCTGGATCTGATAGCTAGCGGTAGCTGTCACAACCCGTCGCTTTTTTTTATCTTCTATTAAAACCCAACACACGACAGGCCTTACCCATCTCTCAACGTGCTGGTTTTGCTTCGTACTCCCAAAGGCATACCAGCCTTTAGCTTCAATAATTTGAAGCACTTTAAAATCGTTATTTGCCATATATTTCTATCGCGTTAACTTCAGTATTCTTCCTAGATAGAACGGCTAACTTGCTAAGCAGCGCAAAAGTTCGGCAATTCCAAGCCACACTAGATAACCTGATTTTTGGTCAGGAGAAGCGGGTTGGCAGGGCCTTGTCTGCGTTGTTGCCAGCTAAATTTAGTGGGATCTTTTTGTACTCTCCCACAATTACTGTCAAGTATCTATACCGCATCCTCAAAAAATATTCTCGCATGAGCCTCAACAGCCGCCAACTAGACCTTAGCTAGCTGCATCTAAGTGGATGCTAACTGCTTCTAACGTCTGGTTGGTGATAGCGATCGGCATACAATCCTGTTAAGAGTTTTTGCTGCAATCAACTATCATCTTTACCCGATGGGGTAAAACTTAACTAGAGGTTGCCGCTTTCAATTTTAAGCCTCGGCGCGCCTAATTCCTAATTAATTGTATGGTGTAGTTGATAATTGCCAAACCGTCGATCGCACTAAACTACCGTGTCTGACTCTTCAATTACCGTCACAGTTAAACTGTTCGCCGCCTTCGGTGAAGCCTACGGCGTTTCGGAACTTACATTAGAACTTCCTCCCGAAACCCCAGTGTCTCAAGTGCTCGAAAGCTCGATCGCCCAATATCCTCAATTAGAACAATGGCGCGATCGCACCCGCTTCGGCCTCAACCTGGAATTCGTCTCCCCCGACACCATCCTCCAAGACGGCGACGAAGTTGTACTCATCCCTCCCGTCAGCGGCGGGTAGGCTAAGTTGGTTAATCTGAAATGTTGCACCATTCTCAATAAGCTTTTTATGAACAGGCTTTCGGGCCTCTTCCACAAGAGATGAATTTTATTGTGGAAGAGGCCCGAAAGCCTGTTCTTGAGAATGGTGCAACATCTCAGTTAATCAAAAATTCGAGGTTTTGTAGTTGTGTTCGATCGCACGACTTCCCAATTCTTAGCCCAAAAAAGATTTGTTAAGTTTTGTAACAATTTCGTCGGCAAATCATCCTTGAGCTCGATCGGACTCGCGTGCGGGCCTGACAATCTGGATTCCCAGCCCGATCCTGAAAACAAGTCAAATCCTTGTGGGGTGAGCGTCCCGCCCGCCCAAATATCAAAGTTAAATACACCACTGTTTAACTGAAAAATCAATCCCGACTAAAAAAATCGGGTATGGTTGACGGGGTAAATTGACCGTGCTAATCTTGCACAAGAATTAGAAAACATCGCAAAACTAGAGAGTTGAGCTATGACCCAGGCGACCAGAACCCAATCCACAGCAGCAACCTTCACAGCCCTTAAATGTAAAGAATGCGGCGAAGAGTACGAACTCCAAGCCAAGCACGTCTGCGATTGCTGTTTTGGCCCGCTTGAAGTCAAGTACGACTACGACGCCATCCGCCGCACCGTGACTCGCCAAACCATCGAAGCCGGCCCCAACTCGATCTGGCGCTACCGCGCATTTTTACCAGTCGCTACAGATAACGTCATCGATGTCGGCACCGGCATGACTCCTCTATTAAAATCCCACCGCTTGGCGCGCCGCCTCGGTCTAAAAAATCTTTATATTAAAAACGATGCCGTCAATATGCCCACTCTCAGCTTTAAAGACAGAGTGGTGTCAGTCGCCCTCAGCAGAGCGAGAGAATTGGGTTTCACAACGGTATCCTGTGCCAGCACCGGCAATTTAGCTAACTCCACCGCTGCGATCGCCGCCCACGCCGGACTCGACTGCGTAGTGTTCATCCCCTCCGACTTAGAAGCAGGCAAAGTCCTCGGCACTCTGATTTACAATCCAACTGTCATGGCAGTTCACGGCAACTACGACCAAGTTAACCGCCTCTGTTGCGAAGTCGCCAATACACATGGCTGGGGATTTGTCAATATCAACTTGCGTCCCTACTATTCCGAAGGCTCAAAAACCCTCGGTTACGAAGTTGCCGAACAGCTAGGCTGGCAATTGCCCGATCACATCGTCGCTCCCCTCGCCTCCGGCTCTTTGTTCACAAAAATTTACAAAGGTTTTCAAGAATTCATCGAAGTCGGTTTAGTTGACGAAAAGAAAGTTCGGTTCAGCGGCGCCCAAGCTGACGGCTGTTCCCCCATCGCTCAAGCATTCCGCGAAGACCGTGATTTCGTAAAACCGGTGAAACCGAATACAATTGCTAAGTCGATCGCGATCGGCAATCCAGCCGACGGTATGTACGCCTTGGAAATCGCCCGCAAAACCAACGGCAACATTGAATCCGTCAGCGACACCGAAATCATCGAAGGCATGAAACTGCTAGCAGAAACTGAAGGCATATTCACAGAAACTGCAGGTGGCACGACAATCGCAGTCTTGAAGAAACTCGTAGAAGCAGGTAAAATCAATCCCGATGAAACCACCGTCGCTTACATCACCGGCAACGGTTTGAAAACGCAAGAAGCAGTTCAAGGCTACATCGGCGAACCCATCACCCTCGAACCGAAACTAGAAGCGTTCGAGCGCGCCCTAGAACGCGCCCGCACGCTCGAACGCTTAGAATGGCAACAAGTTTCGGTTTAACAGCTATTAGTCAGTAGTCGGTAGTCATTAGTCATTGGTTGTTAAGCTGTGGACTGATGATTACTGACTGCTAACTGATGACTAATGACTGAGGACTAATAACTAATAAATGACTACTGACTAAGGACTAAAAAAATGACCGTCAAAGTTTTAATTCCCACTCCCCTGCAAAAATTTACCAACAATCAAGCCACCATCGAATGCGCCGGCGATAACATTTCCGAACTAATTGAATCGCTGGAAACCAATTGTCCTGGAATCAAAAAAAGCCTGTGCGACGAAAAGGGAGAACCCCGCAGATTTCTCAACTTCTACGTCAACAGCGAAGACATCCGCTTTTTGGATGGCTCAAAAACAGCCCTCCAAGATGGCGATGAAGTCAGCATTGTTCCTGCTGTTGCTGGTGGCTGATTAATTTTAAAATAAACGCAAGTGAACGCAGATAGATTTAAATAACTATCTGCGTTCCCTTGCGTTTATTTACGGTTTAAAAACTACTCCTTCCCTAACCGAGAAAATCTTACAAATCCCGGATTTGGTAAGTAGCTGCTTCCTGAAATACATCGATTCGCAACTCTTCAATCTTGACAAGTTCAAATGTCTTAGCAAGAGAGATCTCATATCAAACCCGTTGACATCGGAATGATTCATCTCTCTCTTCCGTTTCTCTGTATCCTCTGCGCCCTCTGCGGTTTAATCCTTCCAATACAACCGGAATTCCTATCAGGAGTTACGTCGATCTATACTGACGTTTTTTGAGGTGGATCTACTTATGAAATCAAATCTAGGTTTGTAGTTGCGCTTGGGCGTCCAAGCGCAACTACAAACCTAAAACTTATTTCTTTGTTCGCAGTACGTCAGGAGATTATCGCACTAGGAAGCTGCCCTTGCAGCAGTCCGGGGACGACGCCGGCCAGTCACCTGATTGGCAGGGGATGGCAATGATGGGGATGATGGGGATGATGGCGATGCCGATGATGGCGAGGATAATAGCTTAGGTGCTTCCAGGGAACCTGCAGATACTGCTGCCTTTTCCGATCGCACTGCTTCTTCAGGAATTTGCATCAGGAATACTAGCATTGGATTGCTTTGCAGTTCGCGGCGCATTACCCGCTGAATTGCTTTTTCTATTTGGGTTTGCACTCCTACCCAGTCAATGTCAACTTGCGAGTCAGCAGTGGCGGGTTTGACAAATTCTGACCAGCGATCGCTCAAAACTGTTTCAATGGTTTGAGTGATTAATTTGATCACCTCCGCGCGATCGGCTGATGTCACTACACCTTTCAAGTGAACTTCTGGTTTGGCAACTAATTTGCCTTCCCAATTTAAAGCCGCCGCTACAGTTACAACGCCATCTCCGGCCAACTGCTGGCGTTCTTTCAGGACGTTCGCCTTAACAACCCCCGATCTAGAAGCATCTACCAATTCAATTCCTGAAGGCACTTGACCAGCGACTCGCATCGAATTTTCGGTCAACTCTACGACATCGCCGTTGTCAATAACCACCATATTGCTAGCGGGAATGCCCATGCTTTGAGCCGTCTTGGAGTGCTGGATCAGCATCCGGTGTTCCCCGTGAACCGGCAAGAAGAACTTGGGACGAGTCATGTTAATCATTAACTTTTGGTCTTCTTGACAGCCGTGACCCGAAACGTGAATGCCTTTGTCGCGGCCGTAAACCACGTGTGCTCCCAGCATCATCAGTTTATCGATCGTGTTTACCACTGCGATCGTATTTCCCGGAATCGGATTAGCTGAGAAAATGACAGTATCGCCCTTTCTGATTTTCAGTTCGTGATGTTCGCCGTTAGCAATGCGAGTCATCGCCGCCATCGGTTCGCCTTGGGAACCTGTAGTTAAAATCAGCACCTTGTCTTCAGCCAAATTGCGGATTTCTTTCAGCGGTTTGAAAATACTATCTTCGCATTTGATGTAGCCGAGATTGCGGCAGTGAGCGATGACGTTAAGCATCGACCGGCCAACCACTCCGACATACCGATTGTTTTTCTTAGCCAAGTCCAAAACAATTTGCAATCGGTGTACCGAGGAAGCAAAAGTCGTCAGCATCACTCGTCCCGGTGCTTGAGCGATAATTCTGTCTAAATTCGGCGCCACAGAACTTTCCGAAGCGGTAAAACCGGGAACTTCTGAGTTAGTAGAATCGCTGATCAAGCACAGCACGCCTTTCTCGCCGTACTCGGCCAGCTTTTGCAAATCAAAATGCTCGCCGTCTACAGGAGTGTGGTCAATTTTAAAGTCTCCCGTGTGGATCACAATTCCGACTGGAGTGTGAATTGCCACAGTAAAACTGTCGGCCATCGAGTGAGTGTTGCGAATGTATTCTACTAAGAAATTCTTGCCTATTCTGACAGTATCTCTCGGTCGAACCGTTCTCAATTCAGTGCGGTGAGACACTCCGGCTTCTTCGATTTTTCCGGCTAGCAAAGCCATCGCCAAACGGGGGCCGTAGATGACCGGAATTTCAAATTGTTTGAGGTGATAAGGGATACCGCCTATGTGGTCTTCGTGACCGTGAGTCACGATCATACCTTTAATTTTGTGGCTGTTTTCCCGCAGGTAAGTCATGTCTGGGAGGACAATATTTACCCCGTGCATTCCATCTGTCGGGAACGCTAAACCGGCATCTAAAAGAATGATTTCGTCGCCGTACTCGAACACACAAGTGTTTTTACCGATTTCGTGCAGCCCGCCGAGGGGAATAACTTTTAGAGCAGATGCAGTTGTATTTTTGTTGATCATGCGTATCCTTTGTTAGTTATTTTTGTTATTGGTCTGTGGTCTGTAGTCTGTGGTCTGTCGCCTTTCGTCTTTCGTCTACTGTTCGTTGGTAGGGCGATATTTTTCCAAATATTTATGGAAAACTCCCTGGCGGGTTTTACTATCCCGTACAGTCAGTTGTCTTAGGCCTTCATTCTTCTATCTTCAGTCTTTAATCCTTGACTGTTAGCTACTTACTAACACTTAATTACTAATGACTGATGACTAAGAACTAATGACTGATAACAACCAATATTCAGTTGTCTGAAAACTCGTTCTCGCTCGTCTTGCTAGCTGATACTGCGGCTAGCTGATTGAGTACGTCCTTTAACTTTTGAGTTACCTCAACGGGCGGATCGCACAGGGGCGGACGGGTGGAGCCTACATCCCAGCCTTGAAGTTTGAGAGCTGTCTTGACGGGAATGGGATTTGTGGTGAGAAAAAGAGCTTTAAACAGGTCAAAAAGTTGCAAGTGAATCTGGGTAGCGACTTGAACTTGACCGGCCTCGAAAGCTTCGATCATCTGTTGCAGTTGCTCTCCTACCAGATGGCTGGCTACGCTAACTACACCAGATCCTCCTACCGCCAACATTGGCAAAGTTAGGGAATCATCTCCAGAATAGATGGCAAATTCAGGGGATGTCAAGCACCGAATTTGACTTGCTTGATCCAAGTTGCCACTTGCTTCTTTTACGGCCACAATGTTGGGGATTTCTGCCAATCGAGCCACCGTCTCCGGCAACATATTCTGACCAGTGCGACCGGGGATGTTATATAACATTATAGGCAATTCTGGAGCAGATTGCGCGATCGCCCGGAAATGATTGTATAAACCTTCTTGCGGGGGTTTGTTGTAATAAGGAACCACCTGCAAACAGCCGTCTAACCCGAGTTTAGCTGCTTTTTGGGTAGCTGCTACTGCTTCTGAAGTAGAATTCGATCCGGCTCCTGCGATTACCAACGCCTTACCGACCACCGCCTTTTGTACCACCTGAAATAATTCGTACTCTTCATCCCAGGTCATAGTGGGAGATTCGCCAGTAGTGCCGCACACTACCAAGCTATCTGTACCGCGATCGGCTAAATGAACTGCCAATTGTTCTGCTACCGCATAGTTAACGCTGCCGTCTTCCTTAAACGGCGTAATCATTGCAGTCAGAACCCGTCCAAACTTTACCACACTTTCTCCGATTTTAGACTGTTGATTTTTGATTTTAAATTTTTGATTTCAGATGAAAGGTTTATCTAAAATCCCCAATTTCAATTTCCAAATTGCCAGGGTTCCCCTTAATTAGAAGCCGCCGCCACTTGGGTTCGCAACAAATTTTTTTGGACCAGCAACTCAGCTATCTGCACCGCATTTAAAGCCGCTCCTTTGCGGATTTGATCGCCAGACAGCCACATCTCCAACCCGCAGGGGTGAGAAATATCTTGACGAATCCTGCCAACTAACACCTCATCCTTACCGCTGGCTTCTGCGGGCATCGGGAAATAATTAGCTTGCCAGTCTTCTACCAGCTTAACTCCGCTTGCTTGCTTTAAGATTTCCCTGGCCTCGATCGCGCTAAAAGGTTCTGCAAACTCTAGATTAATTGCTTCCGAATGAGCACGCAGTACGGGAACCCGCACACAAGTTGCCGTAATTTTAATCTCGTCCGTACCAAATATCTTCCGAGTTTCGTTTACCATTTTCATCTCTTCTTCACAATACCCTAAATCATTAATCGGGGTGTTGTGCGGAAACAAATTAAATGCTAAGGGGTAAGGAAATATATCTGTTTTGGGTGTTTCCCCCTGCAAAATTGCTCTTGCTTGAGCTTTCATTTCCTCCATTGCCCTTGCCCCCGCCCCGCTGGCAGACTGGTAAGTCGCTACAACGATGCGCTGTATTGGCCTAACTTTGTGAAGTGGCCAAACGGCAACTGCCATCAAAATCGTCGTGCAGTTGGGATTAGCAATTATACCTCGGTGAGCTGCCGCCGCTTGGGGATTGACTTCTGGAACCACTAGCGGTACTGTCGCATCCATGCGGAAAGCGCTAGAATTGTCAATTACCACTGCCCCGGCTGCCACCGCTTGCGGAGCCCATAACTTAGAAGTAGAGCCGCCGGCAGAGGCGAGCACCAGATCTACATTATCAAACGATCGCGCCGAAACTGCTTCGACCGGCAGCATCTCACCGCCAAAAGGCAAAGTTGTGCCTGCTGAACGTTCCGAAGCCAGCAGCTTCAAGTTAGAAATCGGAAAATTCCGGCTGTGCAATAGTTCTAGCAACTCGGCACCGACTGCACCGGTAGCTCCTAAAATGGCAACTCGATAGGATTGAGACAAATTAGTTTCCTCCACAAAATAAACTCTAAACGATCGAAATCAAAAATTTAAATAACTGCAATTCTCAATATCAAACTTAATTAATGTTATGCGACATCAGGAGCATGAGAGGATAGCAATGGTGCAGTTAAGCGAAAAGGGCGATCGAACTTCCCGATCGATCCGTGCGATCGTACCCAGTGCCAGTTTAGCATCTTTTGCCAATCGCCCACGCCCAATCCGCATCCGGTTAAGTTTTGCGATATATCTGCATTTTCGCAGGCGCATCCATTGACTTTGACTGGCCGCAGAGGCCGGCAAGATTGACATCACGGGGCGATATGTGCTATGGTGCATCGGCAATTAGTGGACTTAACCTCCACATTCCTAGCAGCAAAAGCTAGTATCCTCCAACCAAAACTATTTGGCAAGAGCCAAAAAAGTAGCCGGCAATGACTTACAGTCTCATCCGGTAAAGGTGTTGTAGTTGTGCCGTTACGAGTCAAAACGTACAAAATTAAAATGCAGGCAAAGTCAGATTTGTATGTATTTTATTACACTATTGTTAAATATCAAAAAAGCCGATGAAAGTAACCCAGGAAAAACTTCCAGCTAGCCAAATTGGTCTGGAAATCGAAGTACCGTCAGAAAAGTCAAAACAAGCTTACGAGCAAGTAATTAAACAATTTGCTCGCGAGGTTAGTATTCCTGGGTTCCGCAAAGGCAAAGTTCCCCGTCAAGTTTTGCTACAGCGCCTAGGCCAGACTCGTTTGAAGGCGACGGCTTTGGAAAATTTGATTAATGATTCCCTGCAAAAAGCCCTCGAACAAGAAAAAATTGCGGCAATTGGCAGTTTTGAACTTCGCACCGAGTTTGAAGAATTACTAGCTAAGTTCGATCCAGAACAGCCTCTGATTTTTTCGGCGAAAGTTGATGTACAACCTGAAGTGAAAATGGGTCAGTACACAGGTTTGCAGCTTCAAGCAGAAGAAGCTAAGTATGATGAGGCTCAGGTAGATGAGGTATTGGCAAAATATCGATCGGACAAAGCTACTTTAATCCCCGTAGAAGGCCGAGCGGCTCAGTTGGGAGACACGGCTTTGGTTGATTTCTCCGGTAGATTTGCGGAAGCACCTGAAGGCGAAACTCCCGCAGAAATTCCCGGTGGCGAAGCAGAAGACTTTCAAGTAGAATTATCGGAAAATCAGTTTGTACCGGGCTTTATCCAAGGCATGATCGGGATGAATCCGGGAGAAACTAGAGAAGTTTCCGTGCAGTTCCCAGATGAGTACAGCAGTGAAGAATTAGCCGGAAAACCCGCAGTCTTTACGATTACCCTCAAAGAACTTAAGGAAAAAGAATTGCCGGAGTTGGACGACGACTTCGCCCAAGAAGTCAGCGAGTTTGAAACTTTAGCAGAACTGCGCGAATCGCTCGAAACTCGGTTTAAAGCAGACCAAGAAAACAAGACATCAGCTAATAAGGAAAAAGCTATATCAGCAGCCCTCGCGCAGCTAATAGAAGTGGAAATTCCCGAAACAATGGTCGATCGCGAAATCGATTATTTGTTGAATCAACAAGCCGTCCAATTGAAAAATTACGGCATAGATATCAACCAACTGTTTACGGAAGAAAATATGGGCCCGATGCGGGAACGCTCGCGCCCGGAAGCAATCGAGCGCCTCAAGCAGAATTTAGCTCTGGCAGAAGTAGCAAAGCTGGAATCCTTATCTGTTGAACCAGCAGAAGTAGCAGCAGAAGTAGCAAAAATCAGAAAGCAGTTTCCCAAAGGAGATTTTGACCCCCAAAGGTTGCAAGAATTTGTAGCAGAAGACTTGCTCAAACAAAAAACCCTGAAATGGTTGGAAGAAAAAGGGACAATCGAACTCGTACCTGAAGGCTCTCTGACTCCCGCAGCAGAAGAATCAGAAGAATCAGACGCTGAAGATTCAGCAGAACCAGCCACGAGCGTTGAAGTGGAAGTCGTAGGCGAAGAATAGAACTTAATGTGTTCAAATGTCCTAATTGGGACATGAAATCAACCATGATTTTAACGGCGCACCCGATCCTTAACTACAAGCTCCGGGTGCGCCCGATCCTTACTAAAAGCTCGGGGTGTCCACTAGAAGCAGCGATGATTTACCCGTAAGTATTTTAACTCATTCACCCCGCGAGCCTTGCGAGTCACTACAGCGTTGCGCCCAGCGCAGAAAGCACTTTCAAAACTCAAAACTCCCCATTCCCCCGATATCCGTTCAGAAGAGGCATAATAGTTAAAAGCTGGCGGCTTAATTTAAAGCTTCATCAGCAGCAGCAAATTGTCTAGAATCCTTGACTGGTGTCTTATGGTTGTATCTCAATCTTCCAATTACCTAATTACAAGCTATAACGATTTTGATGTCAGTTCCAGCCCCAGCAATGTAGTGCCGATGGTGCTAGAACAGTCGGGGATGGGGGAGCGGGCCTTTGACATTTACTCGCGCTTGCTGCGGGAGCGAATTGTGTTTTTAGGAACTCCCGTAACCGACGAAGTTGCTGACTCAATAGTGGCTCAGCTATTGTATCTAGATGCCGAAGACCCAGAAAAAGATGTCCAAATGTACATAAATTCCCCTGGCGGCTCGGTGACGGCCGGCATGGCAATTTATGACACAATGCAGCAAATCCGCCCGGATGTGGTGACGATTTGTTACGGTTTGGCAGCCAGTATGGGCGCATTTCTGCTGACAGCAGGAGCCCACGGTAAGCGGATGTCTCTTCCGAGTTCCCGGATTATGATCCACCAGCCGCTTGGAGGCGCTCAAGGTCAAGCAGTTGATATTGAGATTCAAGCCAAAGAAATCCTTTATCATAAGCGTAAGCTGAATCAACTGCTAGCGCACCACACGGGTCAACCGATCGAGAAATTAGAGGCTGATACAGAGCGCGACTTTTTTATGTCAGCCGAGGAAGCCAAAAATTACGGTTTGGTCGATCGAGTTATCGCTAAGGAAAACCTTCCGACGGCGGGAGAGAATGTCACTGCACTGAATTAAGAGGCTGTTATGTCTAAGTACGACTCCCATCTAAAATGTTCGTTTTGTGGCAAGTCTCAAGAGCAAGTACGCAAGTTGATCGCAGGGCCCGGGGTGTATATCTGCGACGAATGCGTAGACTTGTGCAATGAAATTTTAGATGAGGAGTTGTTTGATTCGAGTGCAGTGCCTGCAACGGCTGTGGCCCCGAAGCAGGAAACGACGCAAAAGCGCCGGGCTACCTCGGGCAAAAGTATGTTGATGAGCCAAATTCCGAAGCCGAGGGAAATTAAAAATTACCTCGACGAAAACGCGATCGGGCAAGATGAGGCGAAAAAGGTGCTCTCGGTGGCAGTTTACAACCACTACAAGCGCCTAAGCTTTATCCATGCCAAAAATAGCGGTAAGCACCCGCCGGAAGAAGTAGAACTGCAAAAATCGAATATTTTGTTAATCGGGCCGACTGGGTGTGGAAAAACTCTGCTGGCTCAGACTTTGGCGGATATGCTGGACGTACCCTTTGCGGTGGCTGACGCGACGACGCTGACGGAAGCGGGCTATGTCGGAGAAGATGTGGAAAATATTTTGCTGCGTCTGCTGCAAGTGGCAGATATGGACGTGGAAGAGGCGCAGCGCGGAATTATTTATATTGATGAAATTGACAAAATTGCCCGCAAAAGCGAGAATCCTTCGATTACGCGGGATGTGTCGGGTGAAGGCGTGCAGCAGGCGCTGCTGAAAATGCTTGAGGGGACGATCGCCAATGTACCTCCCCAAGGCGGCCGCAAGCATCCCTATCAAGACTGCATCCAAATTGATACCAGCAATATCATGTTTATCTGCGGCGGTGCTTTTGTCGGTCTGGAAAAAGTGATAGAGCAGAGAACTGGCAAAAAGTCAATGGGTTTTATTCAGCCCGGAGAAGCTCAGCCGAAGGAAAAGCGGGCGGCTGATGTACTCAAGCAACTGGAACCGGATGATTTGGTGAAGTTTGGGATGATTCCTGAGTTTATCGGGCGGGTGCCGGTGGCGGCGGTTTTGGAACCGCTGGATGAGGAAACGCTGATGGCGATTTTGACGGAGCCCCGAAATGCTTTGGTTAAGCAGTATCAAAAGCTGCTGAAGATGGATAATGTGCAGTTGGACTTTAAGCCAGAGGCGATTCGGGCGATCGCCCAGGAAGCATACCGCCGCAAAACAGGAGCGCGGGCGCTGCGGGGAATTGTCGAAGAATTGATGTTGGATGTGATGTACGAGTTGCCGTCGCGCAAGGATGTTGCCCGGTGTACGATTACTAAGGAAATGGTCGAGAAGCGATCGACCGCCGAGCTGTTGGTACTTCCGTCTTCGCTGCCCAAGCCAGAGTCAGCTTAAAAGTAGATATTCACAATCACTAGGTGACTCTAATTAAACCTAAAACTTTTAGGGTATTAAGAAACCTGGAAGGGCGGCCACTCTTAGCAGCGCCCCTACTACAAAAACCGGGTTTCTCGGTTTTTTTTTAGCGATCTACTTACCAATCTATGAAATCATCCTCACCTAACTCAGAAGATAACTCGGAAAAATCCGGTTCAGATTCCAATCTAAAAGTTTCCGCCTCCCAAATCTCCAAGTCATCCGACAAATCGACTACTTCCCCGTCAAACATACCAGCCAATTGCCTAGCCGTATTCGCGACATATTGAGCGTCATCACGCACCGCTACAGCCTGAGCGTTAAAGTCATTTTGAGAGTCTGTAGAACCGTTTGTGGGCGATCGCGATTCGGAAATTGCCGGCACATTAACGGCAGTATTTTCAGGCGCTGGCGGGTGTTTTTGTTCTTCTCCACCATTCCCCAAAAAATCATCTGTACTCTCAGAATCCGCCGAATTCTGCACCTGTTGGCCCGCATCACTCACAGGATGAGAATTCGTAGAATTTTCGCCAACACGTCCGTTAGAAGTAGGCAAATCCTTGGCGCGGGAACTATTAGTTTCAGCGGGATTTGTCAAGCCCACCTTTACTGTTACTCGACGGTTAAAAATTTGCAAAAAAGCTTCTTCAATATTAGCTACTTTGTCTTTAACCATATTGAGCAACGGCTGCGAACTAATCTTAACATGAGCAGTATTATTGCTGAAAATTACTAGCTGTCCATGTTGGCGAAGCAGCGATTGAGTTCCATGCGGCCGCACGCGCTCAAGTACTTGTTCCCACACTCGATTTAAATCGATTTCATCGGCTGAATTAGTCGGTGAATAATTTGTTTGATTCGTTTCAGCAGTTGGTACAGGTGCGGGAATCGCTGCAGGAGGTGTGCTTTCTGTTCGATTAGCAATAGGTGGCGGCTGAGGCGGAGGATTTTGCGAATTGGGAACTGAAGATTGTTCAATATTAGATGTCTGGCTCCCCCCCGATTGTAGGGGCGGTGCCCCCGTGCCCGCCCTAGATTGGGGGGGGTGAATTTCTGATGGAGCAATATTTTTCGCTGGTGCCGCTGTTGCTTGTGACTGAGTTCTAATTGCTGAGGGCAGCAATCCCAACAGCGTTACTTCCAGCCACAAACGCGGCTGAGTAGTGTTTTTAATTTGCACTTCGTGGGTTTGCAAATGTTTCTGACCTGCTAAAATCATCTCGGCATCCCAACTGCGGGCAAAATCCCCCAGTTTTTCCCAAGTTGCCGATGTTAAAGCTACTAAATCTGACCGTTTCGGTGCAGCTTTGGCTATTAGCAAATCTCGGTAAAAGCTCGCGAGACTTTGCAGCACGATTAGCGGTTCCCGACCGCGATCCATGAGGTGGCGGGTCATGTCTATTAGTGCTGTAGCGTTATCTGTATCAATAGCTTGCAGCAAATCCATTAAGTCATTTTCGGGGACTGCACCGACTAAATCCCAAACTTTTTCTACTGTTACTTCACTCTGAAATAAGCTTAGTTGGTCGAGCAAACTTTCAGCATCTCGCAGACCTCCTTGGGCGATTTGAGCAACCATTTGTACTGCATCGCTGGCAATATTGATATTTTCTAATTTGGCAATTTTGTGCAAATGAGCAATCATTGCATCGAGGGGGATGCGGCGGAAGTCGAACTTTTGGCAACGAGAAATAATAGTTGGTAATACTCTTTGTGGGTCGGTTGTGGCGAGGACAAATACAACGCGAGCGGGCGGTTCTTCTAGGGTTTTGAGTAGAGAGTTGAATGCCTGGGTGCTTAGCATATGGCAATTATGAACCAGAAGACCGTTAGCGACAAAATTGTGGTTGTCTTCTACTTCAATATCATAAACTTTCTCGACTCCAGCGACTTTTACAGATTCGACTGTCTCCAAACTTGTAATCCATTGAAGGGATTGAATACTTTTTAAAGTCTGATACCCATTTTCTACTGGTTTCAGCACCCATGTGTATGTAGTCGTAGGTTTTACAGGTGTTAGACCTTCTGTAAAATTTAGTTGTTGTTGGGTATCCCAAACCTGTAAGCCAATTGGCAAGGAGTTGATTTTCTGCCCTAGAATATCCTTCTGTATGAATTTGGATACTTGGACTTCCTTCTGGGGAAATGCTGAGCGAGCCATCATCCATGTACCACCAAGCAAGCCCTTCTGGAGTGAGGCGATCGAGCCAATCCATTGTGACGTATTTTCCGTTTCCGTTGGGTTTAACAGCGTCAAAGACATCTCTAAGTTGGGGATGGCAGACTGTGTTGCAACAGACTGATGTATTTCCGTATCCTCGGTTAGGTGTAACTCGTAACTTTGGTCGCAGTGTCGAAAGGCAAGAAGCTTTGTATTCCAACCATTCCCGCTGCTTTTCTCCGTGTGTCCAGCCCAATCTTGGAAATCGGCTATATTTATTTGGGTAGGTGATAAAACCGTCTCCAAGCAATGTTCCGTAGATGAGTCCGAGTGTTTCTGGTTGCAAAACTTCGGCATTTGCCAAGAACTTTTCCGTTCTTGCATCCCAAAGTCCATGTCCTTTTTTATACGGATGTCGCTGCCAATGAGACTGAATGCTCTTAATCCCTTTGCCTTTTTTTTGTAAAAAGTCTGGTATTTCGAGTGGTTCTCCACAGCCACACGCACAGAGAGGTCGGATGGCTTGAGCCTGTTCGAGAATAGAGGCAAAGTCGTAGGATTTTTGTCCGTAGGTATTCCCGTAAAATTGATGTCCTCTGGCAAATCTCCGCAAGCGTCCATCTGTTCCAATTTTGTGAATGAGGGTGCCGCACCCACATTCACAGGGGATAGTATCTTCACTCCTTCTTTTACGTCTTTTGCTCGTATCCATCCCTGTTCTGTCCTGATTGGATGATTGCCCGTACATCTGATTTCTCGGTTGGCGGTTTTAATCACCAGTGTTTGTTTCTCCCCTCGGTCTAACCACCTCAAAACTTTTTTAAATTCCCAAACTTCTGAAGTTTCGTTATAGCTGATAACTTGTTTTCCTTTGATGTTGGGATTGTCGATCCGCATCAGACCTTCGCTAGTTTTTACCTGAGAATCACCAGTCAAACACTCGTCTATTACATATACTTTATAGCGACACTGGACGGGAGCAAATTGAGCTCGTTCGATCAAATCCCGAATGTTATCTACTCCGGTGTTGCTGGCGGCGTCAATTTCGATGACATCTAGTGTGGAACCTCGGGCAATTTCTTGGCAAACGTTGCATTTGCCACAGGGTGTGGGGGTGGGGGCAACCGTAGAAATACAGTTAAGGGATTTGGCGAAAATTCTGGCACTAGAGGTTTTACCGGTGCCTCTGGGGCCGGTAAATAGATATGCTGGTGCTATGCGCTCTTGTAGGATGGCGCTGGTGAGGGTTTGGGCGATCGCCTCTTGACCGACTAATTCGGCAAATGTCTGAGGGCGATATTTGTGGTGCAGGGGTTCGTAGGTCACGATCGAATATTGGTGGTATTAGCTGTAATCTTAGCTAAGGAGACGTTGTTCGAGCGCACCATAGCCAGACTCTCACAGCAAGCCGCCCGGTGGGCTTGCAGGGCGGGAGTGAGCAAACAGTAGGAATTAGCACCCTCCCAACCTCCGCCCCTCGATCGTCCGGGCGATCGGCTGTTCTGCTTGATGTTTTCCGCTGCTGGCTCCCAGAGTTACTATTAATTTATGTGTATTTCTTTTTATTTTGCTACAAACGGAAACAGCCGAACAAACATTTTTTTAGCTGTATTGGTATAATATATTACAGACAATTCACCATTTCTATTGGCCAGTGCCAGCGCGCGATTTTCCGATTTTTCGGAAACCTGCTTGCAGTTAAAGATAAAGTATTAATTAGAGGGTGCGTGTTCCAGTTGCAGAAATCCAGTTGTACCAAGATGATGGTGGAATGATGTCAATGTTGGTTGATCCAGTTGCACTACCAGCTCTACTCTGGAGTCCTGTATAAATATAGCGTCAAATTTTACCCTTTAAAAGCCCATGTCAACCCAAATAATCCTTGTAGAACCAAGGTTGGCAGTAGCCTCTCCCAAACCTAAAAAGGCTAAACCCGGAGATCCGTCCTCAGACCAACTCTTAATGGGAGGGGCGGGATTACTGTTGTTATTGCTTATCGGTTTAGCGGTGTTTACCAAGCTAAAACTCGACGATTTGAATAAAAAGCTCAAATTTGAGGAGTTTAGAAATCGAGAACTCCAGAAAAAATACAAAATGGCTCTGGAAACCATGTCAAAGATGGAAAAGAATCCCGACCTTATCCACTCGCGAGACTTTAATTTAGACTACCTGAGAATGCGGATGGCGGAAGAAGTCTTTCACTTTGCCATTGTGAACCAGATCAAGGTAAAAGTTAAAGAAAAAATTAGTATTGCCCTGCGTCCGACTCAGGGTGCAGTGGGAGATAAAAACGGGAATGCCGGCAGCGGCAGGCAAGTGGATTCGATGTTTGATATCGAATACGAAACTGGCGATCCGGCAATAAAAATAGAAAAACGAGTGCTGTTTCGGATTCAAATTAAGCTGATGAAACTGCCGACTCAGGCAACATCAGCGACAATTAATCAAATTATTGACTGTTTGGAAACTTATCTGAGTCCTTCAGACGACCACGACAGTTGGCAGCCGACAATTCAAGGTCGCATCGTTCATATTGAGTGGGATCAAAAAGCCAAGCCGACGCCGATGTTGGTGCTGGAACAGTCGAATGAAGGGGTGAATGTTACCTTTAGGACTACGAGAACGCCTGCCGGCAGACCTACAAATGTCAATGATAGCCAGTTGGTAGGAGCTAAGGGTCAAAAAAGTAGCAAAAGTAGTTCTAAAACTCCAGCCAAAGGTGGAACGAAAAGTCCTGCCAAGGTAGGAGGAAAGCGTCCCGGTTCTCGGAAATAAGTTGAGGTGGGTTAATATTATTTTCCCGAAAGAACGCCGGTTGTCACCGTTGTTGATGTGTCTTGTGCGAGGTAGCCGTCTTCCATGTGAATAATGCGATCGGCTATATCTAAAATACGGTTGTCGTGGGTGACAAGCAAAATAGTGCAGTGCTGTTCTTTGGCCAAACCTCGCATAATTTCTACCACATCTCGACCTGATTTACTGTCTAGGGCTGCTGTGGGTTCGTCTGCTAATACTAATCTCGGCTGGCTGACTAATGCACGGGCGATTGCCACTCTTTGTTTCTGGCCACCAGAAAGACTGTCGGGGTAATAATCTATTCTTTCTCCCAAGCCTACAGCTTGCAGCATTTCCTCTATTTTATTATTAGTTTCTTGGGGAGAAAGATGACTGTGCAGTTCTAAAGACATTTGCACATTTTGCCTAGCTGTCAAGCATTTGAGCAAATTGTGAGCTTGGAAAATATAGCCGATGTCGCGGCGGACTTTAACTAATTTATTTTTCGGCGTTCCCCGCAATTCTTGGTCGAGAATTTTCAGACTACCTTCTTGGATCGATCGCAAAGCTCCAATCAAGGTTAACAATGTTGTTTTACCAGACCCCGAAGGCCCAGTCATTAGCACAATTTCGCCCGGATAAATATCCAGGTTGATATCAAATAATGTCTGTTTGCGAAGTTGTCCTTCGCCGAAGGAATGATTGAGATTTTTAATCGAGACAACTGGTAAAGTATTCATTGGTAATTGGTAATTGGTAATTCCTTCTTCCTTCTTCGTTCTTCCTTCTTCCTTCTTCCTTCCTTAAAAAATATCCGCTGGGTCAGCCGCCTGCAACTTCCTAACTGCGATCGCCCCCGACACAGAACACATGACAACTGTCATTACAAAAACAGTTCCAGCTTTCATCAAAGTCATGTACATCGGCAAACTCGTAGCACTTCTCCCTAAATGGTACAGCAGCAGAGAAACCCCAAACCCCGGCAAATAACCAAGAATTGCCAAAATCAAAGCCTCTTGAAACACCACACCCAAAAAGTAAATGTCCTTATATCCCATCGCCTTTAGCGTAGCGTATTCGGGTAAATGATCGGTAACATCAGTATAAAGAATTTGATAAACAATCACTATCCCAACGATAAATCCCATTGCCGCGCCGAGAGTGAAAACAAATCCGATTGAGGTACTTTCCTGCCAATATTTTTTTTCAATATCTACAAACTCTTCTTTAGAAGAAATTCTCACATCATTCGGCAAAGTTGCCCTCATTTTATCAACAACAGCCTTAACATCTGTTCCCGGCTGCAAGTGAACAATACCTATATCGATTAAACCTCTTGTTCTCCGCGTCGAAAAAATCCGCATAAAGTTCAAATCGCTGGTGACAAGATTTCCGTCGGCACCGAAAGAGGCCCCTATAGTAAATAAACCATCTACCCTAACGCGGCGATTGTCAACTTCAGTTTCAACAACTTTTCCCTGTGTGAAATATTCTGCTACCGGCCCAAACTCCGGGCGGGAAGCTTGGTCAAATAAAACCACATCTGAAATTTTGATTTTGTCCAAATTATTTTGGATTTCAGGCATATCAAAGATGGGATGAGCGGGGTCAAAACCGATTACCATCAATTGCCGAGTATTTCGCTGGTTGGGGTCGGGGTTTTTCCACAATCCAAAGCCTAAATATACGGGACTAATTGATGTAACGCCGTTAAAGCTCAAGGCTTGATACAAGCGACGCTGGGGAAAACTTTTCATGGCTATTAAAGCCGTAGACTGGGTGCTGGTGATAAAAATATCCCCTTTTAACTGCGAGTGAAAGGTGATGGAGCTTTCAAAGAGCGCGTCTCTAAACCCGAACTGCATAAACATCAGCAAGTCGGCAAATCCAATGCCGGCTAGCGCGATTACTAATCGCATTTTTTCGCGGGTTAACTGTGCCCAAGCTAGCGGTATTTTTGCCATAACAGTCGATTTTATATCGGAGATTTTGGGTTGAGGATTGAATAATTTGAGAACTTAAGTACGGGCTTTGAGAAACCAGGTTTTTACCATTATATTTTTTGATTCAAACCGTTAATATCGGTAAAAAACCAGTCTTTTTGCTCCCCCATACGTAAGTTTTGTCAAGGTAAAATTTAGATATCTATTTTGACTTCAACCTGCAAGTTTGTCAGGGCTGCAACTTTTTTGCTCGATTCCGGAGAGAGGCGAATTCTAACTTCGATCACTCTCGCGTCGGTGTCGGCGGCGGGGTCTGTATTAAGGACATCTTTTTTGCTGATTTGTTTACCGATGCGATCGACTTTTCCTTCCACAGTGCCTGTAAAAACCGGGCTGCTGACGGTAGCGCGCTGGCCGTTTCGCACTTTGGCGATGTCGGTTTCGTAAACTTCTGCTACGGCGTACATTTGGTCGGTGCCACCTAGTTCTACGATGCCGTCTTGAGTGTTGACAGCTTCTCCTTGTCGGCTGTGAACTTTGAGGATGTAGCCGGATACGGGTGCTTTGACGTAGCTTAAGTTTAAGTCTACTTGAGCTTTTTGTCTGGTGGCGATCGCACTTTCAATTGCGGCTTGGGCGGCTTGCACGTCTTCGGGACGGACTTCGGCAATTTGGTCGAGATTTGCTTTGGCTTGATTGATTTCTTCTTGGCCGGTTTCTGCTTTTTGTTTGAGTATTGCTTCGGCTTGATTAATTTGTTCTCTACCAGTTTCTATCTTTTGATTTAAGGTTGCTCGGGCTTGGTAAATTTCCTGCCTACCTGTTTCTAACTTGCGTCGGAGATTGGCTCGGGATTGATTGATTTCCTGCTTGCCAGTTTCTACTGTTTGTTTGATTGTTGCTTTCGTTTCGACTATTTGCTCTTGCAGTGTTTGCACTGTTTTTTCTAATACAGCTTGCGCTTCTTTGACTCTCTGGCGAGCCGTCTCTGCTGCTAAGCGTTTGGTGTCGTAGGCGGAAGCAGAAATTGCGCCTGTTTCTGAGAGTTCTTTATTGCGTTGTTCCTCGGCTTCGGCGTTGGTTAATTCGGCTTTTAGCCGATCGACTGTAGCGTTTTGAGAAGCAATTTCGCCGCGCAATTGAGCTTCTAGCCTAGCCAATTTGGATTGCTGCACCTCTGTTTCTCTTTCGAGTTGTGCCTCCAATTTGGCAAGATTAGCTTGTTCGGCTTCGGTTTCTCTTTGAAGTTGTGCCTCGAATTTGGCGACGTTAGCTTGTTCGGCTTCGGTTTCTCTTCGCAGTTGAGCTTCTAAGCGGGCGACATTGGCTGCTTCGCCTTCGGTTTCTCTTTGCACTTGTGCTTCAAACTTGGCAACTTCTGCTTTTTGAGCGCCGACAACGCCTGTTTTTGCGCCGGCTTGAATTTTCGCTAATTCTGCTTGTTTGACTTTGACTTCTTTGTCGGCTTGTTGGAGGATTGCTTGGAGTCGATCGCGCGTATCGAGAACTGCTATGATTTGTCCTCGACTGACTCGATCGCCCTCTTCCACCTGCAACTGTTCAATTCTTGCTCCCTCCGACGCCGAAGGGGCTGACAATTTGATAACTTCCCCCTGGGGAGTCAACCTACCCAAAGCTGTGACGCTGGTGGGGGTAGCGGCGGCAGTTGCAGTAGCCGTTGCAGCCGCCGCCTTTAACTCTTCGGCTTTTCTAAGTTGAGATACTTGCCAAAAACCGACTCCTGTAGTAACAACAGTGGCGGCGATCGCTAAACCGATGATTCCTCGTCCTGGGGGTTTTAAAAATGATTTATCCTTGACCCGTGATTCCTTTCCCATGACTTATAAAGTAGGTGATTTCCTGATTAAGTTTTTTCCACCCACTGTGAAGTATTGTAAACCAATTTCAGCTATTTAGGAATATCAAAAAGCACTTCGGTCATGTAATGTTCGGCCCAATCTTGACCGAAAGCTTTTTCGAGTACGCGACGGGTTTTGTCGTTTTGCTGCTGCTGGGTGCAGTAGTAAATTTGAGCGTCGAGAATTTCCGATGCTTCGGCGGCAGAGACTGGTTCGGAAGCGACTGCCTGTTTGCAGTGAATTTCAACGTAGGATTCAACAATATCCAAAAACCGACTGTTTTCTTCGATCGACTCTGGCCGCACAAACAGACAAAATTCTGAGAAAATATCGCCCCATTCGGGAATTTGGCGGGGAGAAGAAAATTGCTTAATCGGCAAAATTTCCAGTTGGGTTCGGTAGGGTTCCGACAAAGTTCGATCGGGATTGAGGGGAGAAAGGTCTGCGATCGCGGCGCTAACTTGGCCTTTGCCTGCTACGATATCCGTACCGAACATCGGCAAAGCATAATTCGGTCTGGGAAACATCACGCAGTGCAGAATGTCAAGCAAGGGCCCGACTTTAGCGAGTTCGAGGTGTATTTTGCGGAACTGGGGCGTTTGATAGCAGCGGTTTTCAATGATCAGTTTTTCTCCTTCCAAGCGGCCTTCTACGTATCCCAACTCAGCGGGCAGGTGGTAGGGTTCGAGGTCGAGATAGCGGTGCCATACTGCTTCCATCCGGTCTGCTAAATCGCGGATGAGATGGTGCTGTTGGTCGCGCAGAGAAGGCTGGGATATTTCTAACATTCTTATTTATCGGGGGATAGCTTAATAAAACTTGATTCTACTGTTGCAGGATGCAGGAAAAAAGGTAGATACTTTAACAATATCAGTAGATTGACTTACGATCGAGCAAGTTTTACAGGAGATATTGTATGTTTGGTCTGGGATTGCCCGAAATGGGCATTGTTGCGGTGGTGGCCATACTAATTTTCGGCCCCAAGAAGATTCCTGAGTTGGGAAATGCTTTGGGGAAAACGCTGCGGAGTTTTAAGGATGGCATCGGTCAATCTGAGGATGAAGCTGTTGAGAAGGATAAAGAGGAAGAGGGCCAGCCGAAAGTGTAAATTAGGTTTGTAGTGAGGATTTTAGTCCTCCTTTTTAAGGACTCAACTCCTCACTACGAAACTATTGGGGAAATTTGCCTTCTCTAACTTCAAGGGAATAATCTTTCACAGCTTGGGTAATTGTTTCTCGCAAATTGGCGTAAGCTTTCGCAAAAGGCGGCTGTTTTTCAGAAAGTCCCAGCAAATCGGAAGTAACTAAAACTTGACCGTCGCAGTGCGGCCCGGCGCCGATACCAATAGTGGGAATAGTTAATTTTTGGGTAATTTGAGCGGCTAAGTCTGCGGGAATGTGCTCTAAGACGATCGCAAACGCACCGGCTTCTTGAAGGGCGATCGACTCTGCTAGGATGCGATCGGCTGCTTCGGCCGTTTTTCCTTGTTTTTTGTAGCCGAGTTGGTGTACCGACTGCGGAGTTAAACCGACGTGGCCCATCACCGGAATTCCGGCGGATGTTAGCTGCGAAACTGTGGCGGCCATTGCTGGATATCCACCTTCTAATTTTACAGCTTGAGCGCCGGTTTCTTTCAAAGCTCTCCCGGCCGAGTGCATGGCTTGCTGGGGACTTTCTTGGTAAGTCAAAAACGGCAAATCGACAACAATTAATCCTTGTTTAACTCCGCGACGCACTGCTTTAGCGTGGTGCAGCATTTCATCGAGGGTTATGGGTAGTGTTGTCTCGTAGCCTAAGACTGTCATGGCGAGGGAATCGCCGACTAGGATGATATCTACGCCTGCTTGATCGAGGAGTTGGGCGATCGCATAATCATAAGCTGTCAGGGCAACAATTGACCGCCCTTGTTGTTTCCACTGAATTAATTGATGAGTAGTGACTGACATTTTAGTGCAAAAATATAATATTATCTCCTGCTATTACTTATAATATCAAATATAACAAATTATATACAATCCATATTGTAGGGTGTGTGAGGCGCGGCGATTAAGAATTGTCACAAAAAATTGAGCAAATTAATTCAGCGCCTCACGCACCAGCAAAAACTCAATGCACGCCTGCAATGATCCGCCTCAGAACTAGGTATAAGCTGCGAGTGATCAACTAAATAATTTACAATTTAGGCTGCATCTTGTACATTTTAACAATATTTGTAACTGAGCGATATTTTTATTTATTCCTAAATTTCAGCTAATAACTGTTCCCCGAAAGGATGTTTTTGCAATTGCTCAAATGTCAAATGTCCTTTACTGATTCCTTCCCGCCACAGCCCAACATAATTTTTCCACACAATCTGACTGTCGGGGTGGTTTTCTGGCAAGTTATTGCGAAAAATTTCCACTGCTTGCAAATACAGCGGTTCCGCTTCCGAGTACCGCCCTTGGAATTCATAAAGCCCAGCTAAATTGTTGAGGTGAGTGGCTAAATCCGGATGGTCTTCTGGGAGCGAGCGCCTGTCTATTTCTAATGCTTGTAAATACAGTAGTTCTGCTTCCGAGTACCTTCCTTGGTCATGATAAAGTCCGGCTAAATTGTTGAGGCGACTCGCTAAATTCGGATGGTCTTCTGGGAGCGAGCGCCTGCCTATTTCTAATGCTTGTAAATACAGTGGTTCTGCTTCCGAGTACCTTCCTTGGTCATGATAAAGTCCGGCTAAATTGTTGAGGTCAATGGCTAAACCCGGATGGTCTTCTGGGAGCGAGCGCCTGTCTATTTCTAATGATTGTAAATACAGCGGTTCCGCTTCCGAGTACCTTCCTTGGGATTCATAAAGTCCGGCTAAATTGTTGAGGTGAGTGGCTAAACTGGGATGGTCTTCTGGGAGCGAGCGCCTGTCTATTTCTAATGATTGTAAATACAGTGGTTCCGCTTCCGAGTACCTTCCTTGGGATGTATAAAGTCCGGCTAAATTGTTGAGGTGAATGGCTAAACGCGGATGGTCTTCGGGGAGCGAGCGCCTGAATATTTCCACTGCTTGTAAATACAGCGATTCCGCTTCCGAGTACCTTCCTTGGTCATGATAAAGTGCGGCTAAATTGTTGAGGCGAAGGGCTAAATCCGGATGGTCTTCTGGGAGCGAACGCCTGCCTATTTCTAATGCTTGTAAATACAGCGGTTCCGCTTCCGAGTACCTTCCTTGGGAACGATAAAGTCCGGCTAAATTGTTGAGGTGAGTGGCTAAATTGGGATGGTCTTCTGGGAGCGAGCGCCTGTCTATTTCTAATGCTTGTAAATACAGCGGTTCTGCTTCAGAGTACCTTCCTTGGGATTTATAAAGTTCGGCAAGGTAACTTAAACTACTTGATAATTCCAGTTCCACATCTAACTCTTGTTGAAGGGCGATCGCCTTTTTAAAATACTCGATCGCCAATTCATACTCTTGCTGAAAGTTTTCGCACTCTCCAGACTCTATCCTTCTGTAATAAATCTTCCCCATACTGGCATAAAGACTTGCCAAATAGGGGTCTTCGAGTCCTTTTTTCTGTTCGGTTCGCGCGATTAAATCCTGCAAATCTTCCAGCGGAATCAAACTCGGCGGTTCGCGATCGTCCTCTTCAACTAGGGATCGAAACGGTTCAAATTCAGTTTTGGGAACAGCCGCAGTTTTTTTCGTATCAAAGCGAAACACACCTTTCCGCCAACTCCAAAAATCAGGAGACTCATTGCTAATCAGAATTTCAATTTGTCGCGTCACCCACAAGACAATCGAAAACGGAAACTCCCGCAAGGCTTCCCGCGTCCATTGCAAATAGCCAAAAAACACTTGTTGTTCCGATCGACTTTCGCCAAATTGTTTAAAAAACCGCAATTTTTCCACACCCGTCACGGTGATCACGGCTTTTCCCCGCTGCTGCAAATATGCTTCTTGTTCGACTAAATTGGCGATCGCCGATCGCAAACTCGGTTCACCCCTCGCCAATTCTACGCGATAGCGGCGGATATCCGGTTCGAGTTCTGCTTCATAATCCGAAATCAGGCGATCGCGACAGTCGCTATCATCGCAAACAGCGATTAGCAAGTTGAGAATATCTTTACCCGCTTCTATTGACACGAGTAAATCTTCATAATTATCTTGGTTTTGACTGTTGAGATTCGACATAATTGATTGCCATTAGTATCGAAGTCTCGATCCCCCTAAATCCCCCTTAATAAGGGGGACTTTGAGAACACTCTTGTCCCCCCCTTAATAAGGGGGACTTTGAGAACACTCTTGTCCCCCCCTTATTAAGGGGGGTTAGGGGGGATCGACTTTGGACTCAGACATTACCTTAGTCCCCCTTTGCGGGGACTTCGTTTGACAAGAAGCGGTTTCAACCGCCCTTTCAACCGCCGACTCTAAAAAAAATTATTAACGCGGAAAATCATCTCGCTGCTTTAACAATTCTAGCACGATCGGGTGAATGTCGTACCACAAAACACCATTGCGATATTCCAAAACATATAACCCATGCAGCAAGTCCAAAAACCCTTGTGCTTTCGGGTCAGCAGGTTTAAAATCTGTGTAAGTTGCTATTAACATCTCATAATCAGTCGTTCCTAAACGGGTATCAAAATCGATCCGCAATTTATTAATCGCTTCCTCAAAAACCTCAGCATTAATTTTAATCGCCGCTTCTGGATTCCGTCGCACCAACCGCAAACAAATGCGGCAGCATTCGTTAGCAATTCTAATCAATTCTCGCAATACTCCACCGCTGTATGCGACAAGGCGATCGAGTGTTTCCGGTTCGATCAATTCCCTTCCCAAGCGTTTAGCTAAAATCTCTTTCAATCTCGCCGCCGGTTCCGCCATCGCAACAGCATCAGCATTCCGGCTTTCCCCGCGTTTAAACAGCTTACTAACTGGCATAAACACGACTTGATTGTTAGTTTCCGTTTCGACGGTAGCAGCCAAAGAGACATCTCGCAGCGCCGAAATAGGAGTTGTTAATATTATCCTAAAATTTGGCAAGAAAAGCGCTTTAATATGTTCTTGGTAAACTTGGCGAACTACACCTAAATCCAACTTGTCCAGGTCATCGATCACTACAATTATGTCTTTTTTCGCGCCTTCTTGAACTACAGCCGCAATCTCGTTAATTCTTGCAACCAAATCCGAAACTTTGCGAATAAACTCTTGTTTGATTTCTTCACGAATCGTCGCATCAGCTTTTAACTTGCCTTGAATCATCTTAAACAAGTCAAACCCCACCGATCCGCTGGCGCCCAATTCGTCAATTGTTGTTTTAGTTTTAGTGGCAAACCAGTTATAAAATGATTCTTTAATTGATTTTTTGATGGGAATTTGCTTTTTTTCTGCTGCATCCATCAACTGAACGGCGATCGCAAACAAAATATTAATATGATTAACATCCGACATTTCGATCAAGTCGGAAATCGAGAAAAAGACTGTAAAATAGCGATCGTCCATCTGGCGGCAAAACTCGGCCAACAGTGTAGACTTACCGCAGCCGCGATGTCCCGTAAAAATAATTTTACCGCTACCGGAAGGGTCATCTTCGACTAATTGCTCTAATTCTTCAAGCACTTCTGTCCCGTATTCTACTCGGAAGTTCTCGACTTCTTTCGGAGTTATCAGCGGCGATAACTCCATATTTGCATAGGCTGTCCGAAAGGATTCTAATAATATTTTTGACATGGCACTCTGAGGCTATTATTTAATGTTCTTCATGATTATAAGCTGTCTAGCATCTAAATTGTAGATTTTTTGGCGACCTCTCCGGCCCGCCCCACAATAGTTTTCAAAGCCGGATAGCGTGCCTATATCCCCTTAACAAGGGGGGGGATAAGATTACCCAAAGTGAATATTTTTAAGGGAGATTTAGGGGGATATGAATCTGAGGTGAAATGTTTAATGTTTAATTAATTCCTACTTCCAGCCCAACCACCGCAACAAAGGCACAACTAAATAATGACTAACTCCCAAACAAAGCCCGATCGCACTTCCCAACAAACCAAAGAACACAATTGAGCCCCAAACTTGCAGCCAGCCGAAGGTAACGTTAGACAGTGACAAAATCCCAAAGAAACTCCCCGGAAAAATGTTCCAAGCATTCAGCAACAGAAACATTCCCGTAGAGAAAACAGCCACTACCAAAGCGTGAACTAATTGATGGCTCCGCAAACCCATTCCCACCGTCAGAGAGGCGATCGCAAAAGCTCCCAAAATAACCCCCTGCACACCGCTAGAAGCTGTTGCTTCCATCCAGCACAAACCCGCCAACAAATAACCCTGAGCTCCCATCAATCCAGACAGCCAATACTGTTTTTGCTGGCGAAAACTCCCCGCATCTGTCAAACCGATCGCAGTTCCGAACCCCGCCAACCCAAACAGCAGCACTTCCGGCCCGACAGCGAAAGTCATGTTAGGCATTAATTGCTGCAAACCTTGATTCAGAAAACTGGCAATTTCCGGGCCAATAGGCGAAGCATAGGCCAAAACCAAACCGCCGATCGCCCCCGCAGTTCCTCCAACGCCACCGAGTACCATTTCCCAGCCCGTATCCAGAGAAGCTACCACGATTTGGGCGATCGCGCCGAACACAAAACCAGTCAGGCTGACAGTTTTTTGTGCCCCCGCCATCACTACTTGCCGACAGAATTCTACAATAGCTTGACCCATTGGGGCGATCGCGATTTTGCCCTTACTCCTAGCATAAATCTCCTGCAAACGCGCCCGAACATCGCCAGCCGTCGCCGGACGTTCCCGCACGTTCGATCGCACCATATCGTCCAACAAATTCGCCAAAGCCGGACTCACAGATACAATGTGGCGCCACCGCAACTCCCCCGTCATCGGATCTTCAATTTCCGCCGGATACTTCCCCGTCAGCAAGTGAATGCAAGTCCGTCCGAGGGCATAAAAATCCGTCGCCGGCACCACCCCGCCGCCCACAATTTGTTCCGGCGGACTGTAACCGGGCGAAATCAACCGCGTCGAACTCGGAGAATCTTTCCCCACCGATTCGACACCGCCCATCTGTTTAACTCCCCCAAAGTCGATCGTCACCAATTGCAGTCCGCCCAAACCTTTGCTTAGCAAAACTTGGGGCGATGCCGGGTCTCGCAGCATCAAATTTGAGGGTTTAATGTCGCGGTGAATAATCTGACACCTGTGCAACTCCTCTAAAATTTCCACAGCTTGACTCAGCCAACTAAACACCCATTCCTGCGGACATCCCTGAGAGTGCTCGTCGAGAACCTCTTCTAAAGTTTTGCCGTGAATCTTTTCCATTACCAAACAAGGCAGCCGCTTCGCAGCAGGATTTCCCTCGCCGCCTGCAAAATTTTGCGTTTGGACGTGAAAATAACCGTCAGGATCGACTCTAGGGACGCCCGGGTGTCGCAACTTTGCCAAAACCCAAGCTTCTTGCTCGAACAGTTTCAGCGCTTTCGCGGAAGTTTCGAGCAACACTTTCAGGACGCGCTCGGTTTGAGTTTCTGTGTCCCAAACTGTGAAAATTGCTGCAAAACCCCCGGAACCGAGGCTTTCTACAGGCACGTAGCGATTTTTTAGCCGCAGGGGAGCCCCGCAACTATGACAAAAATTGTTGCCCCAAGTCTGAGGGTAGGGCCTTGGGCAATCTGGATTGATGCAGTGAACGGCTTTTGAAGGGGGGTGAGGCACAACCAGAGTAAAAATGGGGCTAAGTATCCATACTAGACTTACGCGCAGCTAACGCAGAAACCCGGTTTTCAGCGAGGTTAAATGGCTGTAACGACGGATTTGGTTTGAGAAACGAGCTTGCTCTTGCTGCACAAGTCATGTCCATATTATGTGGTATGCTGTCGATTTTTGAGTTGACGGTCTGGAAGTCACGGGATTTTAGATTTTAGATTTTGGATTTTGGATTTTAGATTGCATACTGGATGGCAGTTGAGATCGATCTCAACTGCCATCCACAACTTTAGGTATTTCTAACTACTTAGCCCAGATCCATTACCCCTTACCAATTCTGATTTTTAAGTATTAAATTCTTTACATAAACCGTATTGATCCGCTGTTCGGCTCGCTGCACCATATCTTTCTGTCGAGCGAAATTCCTCCCCGCTCTGCGATCCCCAGCCTTTCCTCCTGCATCCTTCGCCGCTGGCTTTTCATAAGAAATGTTACAAATATTTGCCTAATGTAAAGCAAAATAAATAATACTTATGATGATTAAAAGAATATTAAAATTTGAGAACGCCATTTTATTGATATATTTTTAACAGCCTGCGATCGGGCAAAAAAATTAAGCGAATACTAGGAAGCGAGATATGGCTTACGCGCAAACCCAAACTCAATCAAAGGCTGGGTATAAAGCCGGAGTTCAAGACTATAAACTAACGTATTACACGCCGGACTACACCCCAAAGGATACAGATGTTTTGGCGGCTTTCCGGGTAACACCGCAGCCGGGAGTACCCCCTGAAGAAGCCGGCGCTGCTGTAGCTGCTGAATCTTCCACAGGTACATGGACAACTGTGTGGACTGACCTCCTGACCGACCTCGACCGCTACAAAGGTCGCTGCTACGACATCGAGCCAGTTCCCGGTGAAGACAACCAGTACATCTGCTTCATTGCTTATCCTTTGGATTTGTTTGAAGAAGGTTCCGTCACCAACTTGCTGACCTCTTTGGTCGGTAACGTGTTCGGTTTCAAAGCTCTGCGCGCTCTGCGGTTGGAAGACTTGCGGATTCCCATTGCTTACCTGAAAACCTTCCAAGGCCCTCCTCACGGTATTACCGTTGAGCGGGACAAATTGAACAAGTACGGCCGTCCTTTGCTGGGTTGTACAATTAAGCCCAAATTGGGTCTGTCTGCTAAGAACTACGGTCGTGCCGTTTACGAAGTTCTGCGCGGCGGTTTGGACTTCACCAAAGACGACGAAAACATCAACTCGCAACCGTTCATGCGTTGGCGCGATCGCTTCCTGTTCGTTCAAGAAGCTATTGAAAAAGCTCAAGCAGAAACCGGCGAAGTCAAGGGTCACTACCTCAACGTAACTGCCCCTACCTGCGAAGAAATGATGGAGCGGGCTGAGTTCGCTAAGGAAATCAAAACCCCCATCATCATGCACGACTACCTGACAGGTGGTTTCACTGCTAACACCACCTTGGCTAAATGGTGCCGCCGCAATGGTATTTTGCTGCACATCCACCGCGCCATGCACGCAGTTATCGACCGTCAGAAAAACCACGGTATCCACTTCCGCGTTCTTGCCAAGTGCTTGCGGATGTCCGGCGGCGACCACCTGCACTCCGGTACAGTTGTGGGCAAACTCGAAGGCGAAAAAGGCATCACGATGGGCTTCGTAGACTTGATGCGCGAAGACCACATCGAAGAAGACCGCAGCCGCGGTATTTACTTCACCCAAGATTGGGCTTCCATGCCCGGTGTCATGCCGGTTGCATCTGGTGGTATCCACATCTGGCACATGCCGGCTTTGGTGGAAATCTTCGGCGACGACTCCTGCTTGCAGTTCGGCGGCGGCACCTTGGGCCACCCTTGGGGTAACGCACCTGGTGCAACTGCTAACCGCGTTGCTTTGGAAGCTTGCGTCCAAGCTCGTAACGAAGGCCGCAACTTGATGCGCGAAGGCGGCGACGTAATTCGCGAAGCTTGCAAATGGTCTCCTGAACTGGCTGTTGCTTGCGAACTCTGGAAAGAAATCAAGTTTGAGTTCGAGGCAATGGATACCGTTTGATGATTTTGGGTTTGAGATTTTAGGTTTTAGGTAGCAAACTTGCTGTGGAGTCTTTATCTTTGAAGAAGATTTACAAGTAAGTTTGCATCCAAAATCTAAAATCCAAAATCTAAAATTTGAGGGGGCTGGGGTCAAAATGGATCTCAAACAAGTTGCGAAAGACACCGCTAAGGTGCTGGCAAGTTACCTAACCTATCAATCCGTGCGGATGGTGGTCGCTCAGTTGAGCGAAACCAATCCTCCTTTGGCAATCTGGTTGAACGACTTTTCCACGAAGGCCAAAATCCAAGATGGAGAAGCATACATTCAAGAGTTGCTGAGGGAAAATCAAGATTTAGGATTTCGGATCATGACTGTGCGAGAGTATCTGGCTCACGATGTGACAGAATATTTGCCAGAAATGGTTTCTACTGGCATTCAACAGGCGAATATGGAACACAGACGCCAGCATTTAGAGCGAACTACGCAACTTAATTGGTCTGTTCCTAGCAGTAATCCTGAAACATCAATAGATTCTGAACCGAATCTGGATAATTTGTCGAGTTAATCGATCGACAAGTGCGATCGAACACACACCTTAGAGATACAAAAAATGAAGACTTTACCTAAAGAGCGTCGTTACGAAACTCTGTCCTATTTGCCCCCGCTGACAGACGCGCAAATTGCCAAGCAACTCCAATACATCTTGGATCAAGGCTACATTCCCGGCGTAGAATTCAACGAAACCTCTGCCGCTGAAATGCGCTACTGGACTCTGTGGAAGTTGCCTTTGTTTGGTGCTCGCAGCGTCCAAGAAATCATGACAGAAGTTCAAGCTTGCCGTCAAGACAATCCTAGCTGCTACATCCGCGTCATGGGTTTTGACAACGTGAAGCAGTGCCAAGTGCTGAGCTTCATCGTCCACAAGCCTAACACCAGAGGCTACTAAAAAGTATTGGCTGGGTAATCTAACCTTTAGGTTAACAGTCATTGCAGATTGGAGGCGGGGAATTTTCTCTGCCTCTTTTTTTATGTTTGTAGTAAGGAATGCAAGTTCTTCTTCTTCCTTCTGCTATAGCTTACAAATAGCTTTTAAAACTTGCAGCAACAAAATTGAAGGTTCGGGCTCCATCAAAGTCAGAAAGGGCATTAGCTGATAGGTTGGGGGATTTCCTCTGCGGATATGGACAAACTGATAAAACTCTCCGCTAGTTGCCAGCCCCCAAACAGACTCTTGATATTCTAAACTTTTATAGGCGTAAGTTAGAAGTTGGGGCAAACCAGCGCGGGGAGCAATTAGACTATTTTTAGATTCTATTACTAAAATCCAAAATGGTATATCAGCGGCAATTTGTTTCTCTTTGTTGATTGCTAAAATGTCTAATCTGCCTGTAATCGTTGTGTCTTCATCTTCTATAGTTATGTTAGCAATGTCTTGTTTTAGACTCATCTTTATCGGGCGGCGGTAGAAGCCAGCCAATCGCATTAAGGGAAACGTAGTTAAAGCCTGTACCAGTCCTTCAGACACTCTTTCCACTGAGAGGTATTCGCGAAAATCGTTGCGGATTTGGGCGAGTTCTAACTGTTCTATCTCTGTTAAGGATTCTAAGGATAAAAAATTTGTGTACGTGTCATTATTAAGCTGCTCTTGGAATTTCAAAAATTGACTGACTTCACCGAGCGTTATATTTTTGGCGTTAATAGTTGTTGTCATATTTTGATAGTATTTAAGTTTTAGTTATAATTATAACATAGAGATTGTGATAGTCAATTTGTACCATTCTTAAAAACAGGCAAGAGGCCTGTTACACGACATATTAATTTTTTTGTGGGGCGCGCATCTTGCCCGCCCATGAAAGTGACAAAGGGGATAACTGCGAACCTAATCTATCCTTTCCATCACAATTCCATCAACTATTTCATAACCCCAATTAAAATGTCGATTTGCCAACTGCTGGGCCATGTCATACTCACCTAAATTGCAGAGTTCAACTAACTTTTGATATCCTGCATCTCTTTCTCGCTGTAACCTCTCTCCCCGCAGTTTTTCTCTCTCTTCCTCAGAAGGATTTGGTCGCTCTTCTCCCAGCGGATTAATATCGCTAACTCGTTTCATATCAGCCTCATTAAAAAGGGATTGATTCGACTATTTCACCGTCAACTATTTCGTAGCCCCATTCGGGGTTAGCAGCGATTTGTTGTTCAACTATACTTCTGCCGAGAGGAGTTTGGTAAGCTTTTTGCAAAGAGGAAATACTGGGGATTTCGGCGGCGGTTGGCAGCTCTTTTTGTTCGAGTTTTGGCGGTTCAGCAATTGTTTCAGATGTGGATTGATTGAGGGCTAATTGCGGCGCGATCGCCCCTAACTTCCGCATAACGCTATCCTTGGTGATTTGCGGTTTTTCGTTGAACGAAGACGGCAGATATGGTGTGTCAACGCCCTGCTGTTTTGCTTTGAGTGCATCATCAGCAATGCGATCGCACTTTCGCAAAAATCCCTCCCACAAATCTTTGCCCAAAACCGGGTTTCTCAAATCAGCACGGGCTTTAGATACTGCTGCTTCCAGCGGTTCGCCTTTGTGTACGTAATACTGAATACGCTCTTCTTCAAAAGCAGGATAAGGCACTTCCGGCTCGATTTCCCAATCTCGCTTAACTTTCTGACTTTCTCCTAAAGGAATTCCGGCGATAAATTCATCCCAAAAAGTCGAGGTTAAGCCTTTTGTCATGCTGTCAATAATTTTAAATGCCCATCCAGAAGGATTGCCAAATCCTAAGTTGCGCTCTTGAGCATATGCTTCTAAAGCTCGCTGAAAGTTGTGCAGTTGTTCTTGGGAATTCCAAGGGCCGCTAAATCGGTAATGAGGCGTGACAGCAACGGCTATTTGCTGGCGGGGTTGCCCGAAATATTTGTCGGTTTTAACTACATGATTTGGGGGTGATGTTTCGCGGAAAATTTCTACAGGGTGATTGTTGTTTTCGCGACTTATCGGTGTTATAATATCTGCCGGATTCGGTGTCCAAAAGTTATTGAGTTTTTCCTCGAAAGCATCAATGTCCGCCCAGAGTTCTAGGGTGTCGGTGTTGGGATTTGTTAATTTTTCTTTCAGGAGCGATCGCACTTTGAGCTGCTTTCTCGCTAATTCCTGTTCTTCGTGATTTAAACCGGTGACTTTTTCAATTTCGCTGCTGTTGGTTTTTACCCATTCGCCGGAGTAGGAATGTTGTACTTGCCATTGCAATAATTGGCACAGAAAAATACTGGCTGTGACTCCGCCGGTGATTTTGGCTAGTTTGGGATAGTAAATGGCGGAATTTCCGAGATTTCCTAAAAATATTCCTATTTTCATTTTTTATATTCCTAATTCCCTTGAATAGTAGGGTGATATTCGGCGCACCTTACCTCGACTAAACTAGCATGGAGAAACTTAAGATTTTCTTTAAGCTTCTGTCTATTCCTGACTGAATGGAGTTTCTAGAGTAAAAACGGGGATCGCTTATTCGATCGCCTGATTGACATGACTGAATTAAACGTAATAATAAATTATTTACTGTATCCTCCCTCCCAAAATGAATCTAGAACGCCAAGAGGCTTATTTGAACTTGATCGAGCGAGTGCTTACGTGTCCCAACGGCCAAGAACCAGAGGTTTTGAGTTCGTATTCCGATTTAATTGATGCGGGATTTGTGCAAATGCTAATCCAGATATCGGCTTCAATGGCCCGCGAAGGTGACGAAGATACTGCTAATTTTTTAGTGCAACTTGCTCGTTTGCTGGGGAAATCTTTGGGTTTGTCGCCGGATTTGAAGCCCGCTGGGTACAGTAGTGCAAAGGGGTAGAGAAGAGTTGCGATCGCCTCGTTGTATCATGTTTTGAGAAATGAGGGCGATTCCCTCCCCTTAAGGATAGCTTTGCTTCACCTAATTTTTAAATGCAGCTATGGCTTTACAGTTTATATTCGAGAGGCTCGCAAAACTCATTCACCCCAGTTTTAAAGACATAAATAATCACCGAAGTCACCAAAATATCAGGGCAAATTTTTGCTGCCACTAAATCTCTAAATGCTGCATTCAATTGTCCGTTTTTCAACTCTTCTTTAACCTCGGATTTGCAGATAGCAACGCGGCATCTTTTGGCTAATCCGTCTAACCAATTTTCTGATATATTCGGTTCTTGTCCGGCTTGAATTGCTAGAGATATCGCTGCATCTTCGATGTTACCTTCGCAATCTTCGATTGCGTCTAGGGCTTTTAGGGCTTCGGGATATTCGGCTAATTGCGAGCGAAACTGGGCAATTTGTTGTGAGGTAATAATCACCATATTATTTTCCTGTGTTTTCTGTTGGTTGGATAAGTTTAGCAATTAAAGTTGATATTATAGCATTTTTTTCTTTGGGGTTGGGATTGATTGTTTGAATTTTATCACTGGTGCAATAGTTCAATGTGGTTGAAACCCCCGTCTCATAGCGGAGTCCGACGAGGGTTGAAACCCCCGTCTCATAGCTGAAGTCCTCTCAAGAGGACTGATGAGAAGGATTTAAAGGCTAATTAATCCTCTTCAAAATGTTAGATTACGATGTTGCGAAGTCCGACGAGGGTTGAAACGCCCGTCTCATAGCTGAAGTCCTCTCAAGAGGACTGATGAGAAGGATTTAAATGGTAATTAACAATGTTCAAAATGTCACCCTTAATTAACATTGTGTACATCTTCAGTCCTCTTTCAGAGGACTTTCGCTATGAGACAGGGGTTTCAACCCCTGGCGGACTATGGGACTAACGACAAATCACGATGATCGCCTTTTCAACCTCTGGCGGACTATCGGACTGACGACCAATCCCGGCAATTGTTGCTACAATCAAAAAAAACAACCGCCTCAAAATCTCACCAATGTTAGATAAAATCTGGCGATTCCTCAAACAATTAATTCAGCGGCTATTGGGCACCAATCCGAAAATTGAACATCCTCAACCGCCACCAACTTTGACTGATGCGGAATACGAGGCGAAGTTCATGGAACTTCTCGAAGGGGTGAATCAGGGCTGGGGAAAAGGGGATGTTGCGGAATTCTTACTCGCAAAACGCATTAAAAATGGTGATTTGGCGGCTTGGTTGCGGAGGTTTGGCGATCGATTGTTGGAGGGCGGGCACGGGGACACCGCCGCTACGGATGCGGTGGTATCGCTTCAGGAATTGGCGCGCAGGTTGGAGTTGTTGGGTAGAGTTGTGGGCGGGGAATTGGGAGAGGTGGCGGGGAATGTTGGTAGGGAGATTTTGGTTGTGTTTCCGCTAGTTTCGGATCGAGAGGCTGAGGAATGGAAAAAGCGAGGAGATGAGCAATTTATGAAAGGTGATTTTGAAGAAGCGATCGCCTCCTTCGACAAAGCCTTAGAAATCAAACCAGATGATCACGAAGCCTGGTACATTCGGGGCCTTGTACTGGATGA
>NZ_JAUBUI010000013.1:51413-103650 GCF_036705385.1 Microcoleus sp. B3-A4
TTTAGGCAGGCTTGAAGAAGCGATCGCCTCCTACGACAAAGCCTTAGAAATCAAACCAGATGATCACGAAGCCTGGTACATTCGGGGCGTTGCACTGGATGATTTAGGCAGGCTTGAAGAAGCGATCGCCTCCTACGACAAAGCCTTAGAAATCAAACCAGATGATCACGAAGCCTGGTCCTATCGGGGCCTTGCACTGGGTAAATTAGGCAGGCGAGAAGAAGCGATCGCCTCCTACGACAAAGCCTTAGAAATCAAACCAGATGATCACGAAGCCTGGTACATTCGGGGCCTTGTAATGGATGATTTAGGCAGGCGAGAAGAAGCGATCGCCTCCTTCGACAAAGCCTTAGAAATCAAACCAGATTATCACGAAGCCTGGTTCTATCGGGGCCTTGCACTGGATAATTTAGGCAGATTTGAAGAAGCGATCGCCTCCTTCGACAAAGCCTTAGAAATCAAACCAGATTATCACGAAGCCTGGTCCTATCGGGGCCTTGCACTGGATAATTTAGGCAGATTTGAAGAAGCGATAGCCTCCTACGACAAAGCCTTAGAAATCAAACCAGATGATCACGAAGCCTGGTACATTCGGGGCTATGCACTGGGTAATTTAGGCAGGATTGAAGAAGCGATAGCCTCCTACGACAAAGCCTTAGAAATCAAACCAGATTATCACGAAGCCTGGTACAATCGGGGCAATGCACTGGATAATTTAGGCAGATTTGAAGAAGCGATCGCCTCCTGGGACCAAGCCTTAGAATTCAAACCAGATGATCACGAAGCCTGGTACAATCGGGGCCTTGCATTGGATAATTTAGGCAGATTTGAAGAAGCGATCGCCTCCTGGGACCAAGCCTTAGAATTCAAACCAGATGATCACGAAGCCTGGTACAATCGGGGCCTTGCACTGCGTAAGTTAGGCAGGCTTGAAGAAGCGATCGCCTCCTACGACAAAGCCTTAGAATTCAAACCAGATGATCACGAAGCCTGGAACATTCGGGGCCTTGCACTGGGTAATTTAGGCAGGATTGAAGAAGCAATCGCCTCCTACGACAAAGCCTTAGAATTCAAACCAGATTTACACGAAGCCTGGAACATTCGGGGCAATGCACTGCGTAAGTTAGGCAGGCTAGAAGAAGCGATCGCCTCCTTCGACAAAGCCTTAGAAATCAAACCAGATGATCACGAAGCCTGGTTCAATCGGGGCAATGCACTGCGTAAGTTAGGCAGGCGAGAAGAAGCGATCGCCTCCTGGGACAAAGCCTTAGAATTCAAACCAGATGATCACGAAGCCTGGTACAATCGGGGCAATGCACTGTATAATTTAGGCAGGATTGAAGAAGCGATCGCCTCCTACGACAAAGCCTTAAAATTTAAACCAGATTTTCACTTGGCATCGAAAAACCGGACAATAGCACTTAAAAAATTAGGAATTGTATAAGGATTAATTTTTCATTAAAACAAAGATTCTCAATAAAATGGCGCTAAAATAGATTAATCGGCGATTGGAATCAGGGCAACGGATTGCCCCTACCGCACAAACTTTCGTCCGCGCAACGCAAGACTGAAGAGAGGAGAAGAGAAGAGAAATAATAAAATGACAACCATTATTTTAAACTTAGATACTGTCGAACTAACAGACGAACAGTTTTACCGTTTATGTCAGATGAATCGAGATTGGCAATTTTAACTGACTGCTAAAGGAGAAATTATCATTATGTCACCAGTAGGCGGAGTCAGCGGCAATCGAGAAGCCGATTTAATTACTGATTTGGGCTTGTGGAACCGTCAAACTCAGCTAGGAAGAGTGTTTAGTTCTTCAACAATTTTTCGATTGCTCCATAATGGCGATCGATCTCCAGACGCCGCTTGGGTTAGCTTAGAAAGATGGTCGGCTTTAACAACAGAAGAACAAGAGAAATTTCCGCCAATTTGTCCTGATTTTGCCATTGAATTGCGTGAAGCGAAGCTATCCCGTAGGGAATCGCGCCCAGACCCGCTGCGGCCGCTTCAGGAGAAAATGCAGGAGTATCTAAACAGCGGTTTGCGCTTGGGTTGGCTGATTAATCCTCTAGACGAACAAGTGGAGATTTATCGCCCTTCTCGCGAAGTAGAGATTGTACAATTTCCTGTAAGTTTATCGGGAGAAAATGTCTTGCCCGGATTTGTGCTTAATTTGCCGATGATTTGATATTGTATCAAATTTTTCCTGTTTCCAACTCTATTTTCTTCGGACAAATATCATCATCGTACCAACCAGTCAAAGCCACAGCCAAAGCATCCGCCGCATCGTCGGGTTTCGGAATATAAGCCAACTCTAACTCCCGCGCCACCGCCTCTTGCACTTCAGATTTATCCGCATTACCGCGCCCGGTCAAAGCTTGCTTAATTTGAGCCGGCGTAAACTCGAATAACGGCACTCCACGCTGCGCCAATACTAGCGTCAAAACGCCCCGCGCTTGCGCTACAAGTATGGTATTTCCCATCTTGTAAAAAAACAGTTTTTCGGCAATTGCTACATCAGGTTTAATCTGTTCAATTACCTCGTGCAAATCATCGTAAATTGTTTTCAACCGTTGTCCCATTTCCTGTTTGGGCGTTGTTTGTATGACGCCGCAATCAATCATGGAAACAAAGTTTTCATCTTGCTTGCCGGGGACAATTTGACAGCAAATTGCCCCATAGCCGAGATTTGCTAAACCGGGATCTAATCCTAAAATTCGTTTTTCCATTGCCCGAATTAGTAATTGGAAATGGGGAAGGAGGCATTAAAAATTTGGGAAATGTTTTCTCACCCCCCATTACCAATTACCAATTATTAATTACCCCTCAGTTGTTTCTAGTCCGAATACCCGATCGAACACTTTAGTCACTTTATACCCCGAATCTATTGATTCTAGCGGGTCTTTCCGCAACCGGTGGCGCAAACACAGAGTCATAACCCGGCGAATATCGTCCACAGTCACCTCTGTGCGGCATTCCAAAGCCGTGAAAGCTTTCGCAGCCCGATTCGTCACCAAATCGCCCCGCAGCCCGTCTACGTCCAATTCCGCGCAAACTTGGGAGATTTTTACGCGCAACTCTCGATCGATAGTTACCGATTTCAATCTTTCCTGGGCTTCCACCAACTTCTGCTGCATTTCATCTTGTTCGCGCTGGTATTTCGCGAGAAACTCCGGCGGATTTTGGTCAAAACTCGATCGCTGTTCGACAATTTCCACTCTTAAATTCGGGTCTTTCACAGTCCGAATTTCTGCGTGCATCCCGAATCTGTCGAGCAACTGCGGTCGCAATTCTCCTTCTTCTGGATTCCCGGAACCGATTAGAATAAACTTAGCCGGGTGGCGGATCGAAATGCCTTCTCTTTCAACAGTATTCCAACCGCTGGCGGCGGAGTCGAGCAAAACATCGACTAAATGATCGTCGAGCAAATTGACTTCATCAACGTAAAGAATGCCGCGGTTAGCTTTAGCTAAAAGACCGGGTTCAAAAGCTTTAACTCCTTCCGACAAAGCTTTCTCGATGTCGATCGTACCGCAAACTCGGTCTTCGGTAGCGCCCAAGGGTAAATCTACCATTTGAACTTTTTTGCGGGCGATTTTAATGTCAGTTTGAGATAAAGTGCGATCGCGCACCTCGTCACTCATCAAATCCGGATCGGTGGGATGACTGTTAAAAGGATCGTCAGCCACCACCTCAATTTCCGGCAGCAAATCAGTGAGGGCCCGGATTGTGGTAGATTTGCCAGTACCTCGATCGCCCATAATCATCACCCCGCCAATTTTGGGATCGATGACATTCAACAGCAGCGCCAGTTTCATCTCCTCCTGGCCAACAATTGCAGTGAAGGGAAAAACAGCGCGACGGGCTGGGGTAGCGGTAACGGTTGGTAGAGCGCCCGCATTTAGGGTATTGCTGACTTCGGCAGTAGGACTCACAGGATAACTCAAAATATAATAATTGCTTGTTTATTGTGACATATAGGTGGACAACAGTCACTCAAAGGTAGGCGATCGTCATTTTGAGTAGCCTCGTCGGTTTACAAAAAATCATACACCTCTATAATATCTTGTAACGTCCGTCAAGAGTTATAATTATGAGGTTTTCTCTATCTATTTTATCGGCATATATTGGCTAAGTCTATCGCATTAAAAGTTGAGTTACTTTATGTTAATTGAATTTTCCGTCAGTAACTTTAGGTCAATTAAAGAAGAGCAAACCTTCAGCATGATTGCCGACTCTTCCACCAGGAAGAATGACAATACTTTTGTGCCAATCGAAGGTAATAAACTGCGCTTGGTTAACTCTGCGGCGATCTATGGAGCAAATGCTTCTGGCAAGTCAAATATTCTCAAGGCTTTGAATACGCTGCTCTCCTATATTCACACTCTCACTATTGATGTGGATGACAATATTCCTTATTACGAACCATTCGAGTTAGAGAAGTCGTGCTTAAGCCAGCCTTCAAGCTTCAAGCTTAGTTTTATTATTGAAGAAATTATGTATGAGTATCAAATTGCTTTTGACAGTCGAGAAGTTCATCACGAACAGCTAGATTATTATCCAAATAAAAGACAAGCTAACTTATTTATTCGTACCAAAAATGAGGTCAAACGTGGTGATTATTTTCAAGACAAGCGAAGGTTTTCCACCAAAGCCTTAACTAAATATCCTTATTTATCAAAAGTGGCTCGTGAAGAACACGAACAAATGCAAAAAATTTATGAATACTTAAAAGTATATGCTTTTTTTGCAGCCAACGATACTGACATGAGGAGTTCTTTAGTACGTCATGTTAATCAAGAATTGCAAAAAGATGAAAAGCTAAAAAGAAAGTTAGATAAACTCATCAGAATAGCCGATACTCATATCGAAAACATTAATTTTGAAGAAAAAAATGTTGATTTTATATTTGATGATGGGGTGCCAGAGGAAATAAAAAAAATTATTATGAATGACAATAAGTATGAATTGTTTGCCGTCCATAAAACTTTTCGAGATGGGTTGTTAGAAGGTGAAGCTAACTTTCCTTTTTTCCAAAAAGAATCAATCGGAACTATTACACTTTACGGCCTTGGCGCTCTAATGTTATTGATATTAAATAAAGGTCATATTCTAGTTATTGATGAAATAGATAATAGTTTACATCCTAAACTGTGTAAGTTCTTAATTAAGTTATTTCACCATCCGTTAACTAATCCCCATAATGCCCAACTAATTTTTGCTAGCCATGAAACCACTCTACTAGATCGGGAATTATTGAGAAAAGATCAAATCTGGTTTACCGAAAAAAATAAATATGGTGAAACACAACTCTTTTCTGCCCAAGACTTTGAGAAAGTAAAAGGTGATGAACCTTTTGACCTATGGTATATGCAAGGTAAATTTGGTGGTCAACCTAATATTAAAGAAGTTGAATTTATTTTTGGCGATGAGTAGAGACAAAAAAAGAAAACTAAGACAGTTAAAGCAGTCCATCTACATAGTATGTGAAGGAACTAATACGGAACGAATTTACTTTGAGAAGATTGCTGAGCAACCTGATGTATTTGAAAAATATGCCATCAAAGTTTATCCAAGTGAAGAAGACCAAATAAAAGCCTCAAAAAAAGAAGGTGAATCTATTAAAACAGATGCGGTGAATCTGGTCAAAGAAGCCAAAAAAGAAATAAAAAATTATGACGAAGTTTGGGCAGTTTTTGATAAAGATGGTTATACCAAACATGAAAAAGCATTTGACGATGCACAGAAACACGGTATTAAGCTAGGGTTTTCAAGTATTGCTTTTGAACATTGGATTTTATTGCATTACGAACAGAATCGAACTGCTTTCCCTAAATCCCAGAATGTTATTGATTATTTGGAACAAGCAGGTTATTTTACAGGCTATTCTAAAAAAGCAGATATTTCCATTTATCCTACACTTAAAGACCGGACTCAAACAGCTATTGAAAATGCAGCATGGTTACGGATGGGGATGGCAAACAATCTAGCTGCTTGTGATGATAAAATCTATGAATTAAATCCTTATACCACTGTAGATAAGTTAGTAATCAAGCTTTTAGATTTTAATCCTGTCACCTACGGATATATTAAGGAAACGCTGAGAATTAGCGATTATAGTATCACAGTTAATGATGTTCAGCGCCACGGTGGAATAACTTTGAGTGTTTGTATTGTCAATCACGGAAAGAGTGGCTATTTAGTGAACAACCTCTGCGACCACTTTTATTTAAAAGATGAAGACCAAAATACATTTCCACTTGTCATTGATACTCCAATTAAAATTGAACCAAGTTCAACTCAAGATATTGCCTTAGAGTTTGAAATATCTTCCGCAACTGGCAAGTTAAGATTGCATTTTAGTCCTGAACCCAATGAAATACTAATTATTGCGCTTGACAATATAACTGAACTGTGAAAATAATTACGCACAAAAACCAAATAAACCGGATTTTGCAACCGGGATCTATGGTGTTGCACGATCGATTTTCGTTCATCAAAGCCGGTTTCTGCGACCAGGACTATGTGAAACAAACAGGATTTACCACTGCGGCTCGGAAGCCATCAAAGCAGTCGCAGCCTCGCTCGGTAACGGCTTAGCAAAAAAATAACCCTGACCGTATTCGCAGCCGATCGCCCTCAACCTAGTTAATTGTGCCGCCGTCTCCACACCCTCAGCAATCACATCCATACCCAAAGCGTGAGCCAGCGCCACAATCGTCCGCACGATCGCCACATTCTCCCCCTCGCTTTCAATCTCCATTCGCCCCACAAACGACTTATCAACCTTCAAAGTATCCGTAGGAAACCGACTCAAATAACTCAACGACGAGTAACCAGTGCCAAAATCATCAATTCCCAACTTGACATTTAACGCTTTCATCTGCTTCAAAACTGCGATCGCCGACTCCACATCATCCATCACCACACTCTCAGTAATCTCCAACTTCAAACTCTCGGCACTCAAACCCGTTGTTTCCAAAATCACCTGAATGCGATCGACCAAATCCGGCTGAGCAAACTGCTTCCCAGACAAATTTACACTCATAATCAAAGGTCGATCGAAATCAAACATTCGCTCCCAAATCCGCAACTGCCGGCAAGCCTCCTCCAGCACCCACTCACCCAGCGGCACAATAGCCCCCGTTTCCTCCGCCACCGGAATAAACTTCATCGGCGGAATCAAACCCCGCTGCGGGTGTTGCCAGCGTACCAAAGCCTCAAAGCCAATAATCCTCCCGCTTGCCAAAGATACAAACGGCTGGTAGTGCAGCAAAAATTCCCGACGCTTCAGGGCCATCCGCAAATCCGTCTCCAACTGCAACCTCTCCACCGCCAAAGCGTGCATCGAAGCATTAAACACTTGATACCTTCCCGTTCCCAAAGCCTTCGCCCGGTACATCGCCGTGTGCGCGTCCCGCAGCAAGTGTTCCGGCTGTTCCCTGACATCAGCAGCGGGTTCGCCCCCGATGGCAATCCCGATACTCGCCGTCACAAACACCTCCTGCCCCTTCAACTCAAAAGGTACAATTAAAGCTTGGTGAATACGAGTCGCCAAATCCACCGCACTAGCAACATCAACATTCCTCACCAAAATCGCAAAATCGTCACCCCCCACCCGCGCCACAGTATCGGCGCGACCAATACTTGTCCTCAACCGCAGCACCACCGACATCAGCAGTTCGTCCCCCGCCAAATGACCCAAAGAATCATTAATTACCTTAAACCTGTCTAAATCCAGAAACAGCACCGCAAACAGATGGCTGTGGCGACCCTTACTATTGACGATCGCCCGCCCCAGGAAATTCACGAACAAATCCCGGTTGGGCAAACCCGTCAGAGAATCGTGAAAAGCATCGTAAAGCTTCCTGTAAGCGCTGACGCCCCCACCAGTCACCACCAAACCCAAAGCCGGCGACACCAGCGGCACCCACCCGCCCCCAGTAAAAATCCCAAAACTAATCCCCAACAAACCCATCAAAGCCACACCCCCAACAAATCCCGCCCTCGCAGGGTGCTGAATCCGCCAAGCCACCACCCCGCCAATCATCGCCCAAGCACAGTTCCACAAAATTTCCGCCCATTCCGGCCACACCCAAAACAGCGATCGTCCATCCAAAACCGCACTCAATATTTGGCTGAGCATTTGCGCGTGCAGCAACACCCCCGGCATTTTCGGACTTTGCTTTTTAACCGGGCTGTAGGGCGTCAAAAACAAATCTCTGGTACTCGGTGCCGTCGTCCCGATCAGCACAATCTTGTCTTTGACCCAACTCGGGTCAAATTCCCCCTTCAATACCTGCCGGATACTGACTTGTCGGGCTACCTGCTTGCCAGACCGGTATTTGAGCAGAATTTGGTAGCCTTTGGCGTCGAGATTTGCATAGCCGCCGCTGTTAGAAGTTAAAGGCACAAATTCTGCCTTTCCCCAGTTGATTTGGTGGGGACGAACAGGGCTATTTTTCTGCTGTACTCTGTCTTTGAGATACAGCAAAGCCACTTGCACAGAAAACGAGAAAGCAGTTTTCTTGTCTACTTGCGAGACGGAGAGCAAATTGCGACGCACAACGCCGTCAGCATCGAGCACGAAGTCGTTAAAACCAACTCGATCGCGCGGTATTCCCGGGGGCGCAGGCACTCCCGGACTATCTAAATCGCTCAATTTGTAGATCGCCACGATATTTGGTGCTTTCAGCCCGGCCAGCAATTCTTGGTGTCCCGGCGCTTGAGGCAAATCCCGGTACAAGTCCAAACCGATGACTTTTGGCTGGTACTTTTGCAGTTTTGTCAACGTTTGAGCGATCGCACCATCGGAAATCGGAAATCTCCCCAAAGCTTGAATATCGGCCTCAGAAATTGCCACTACCAGCAGCCGCGGATCGGGGCCGGAATCTGGCTGCAAGCGCACTAACGAGTCAAAACTCCCCAATTCCCAGCTTTGCAAGCCTCCCAACTGCCGAACTCCCATATTCAGCAGCGTTACAGTCGCGCCCGCAAGCATTGCAGGCAAAATCCTGACCCGTCGATTTTGAGAACTCCGGTCGAAGCCACTTGCGACAGACATTACATATCGAAGATTTCGAGAGAATTGGGCAGTCACAGCAAAAATATATCAGTGCAAATTCGCTTCGCCCAAGTCGGTTCTTACAGAATTGAGCTTATTATGAGATTAAATGTAATTTTTTCAGAACTTGTGCCAAAACCGAGTTTATTTAAGCTAATTACTCGATTTTGCAAAGTATTTCTGGGATGGGAAACCGGGTTTCTCAAGATTTACCGACAAGTCTTGTCTTTAATTCCCGCGTTTCCCCAAATTTCCACAAGCGTTAAAATTTAGTCGATCGAAATTTCAGGATATTTTTGAGATTATGACGAATCAACTTCCGATTCCGGTGATTGTTAACGGTGCAGCAGGCAAGATGGGCCGCGAAGTAATCAAGGCGATCGCCCATGCTAGTGACATGACCTTATTTGGGGCTGTAGACCGCTCTCCTGAGTGCCTCAACGCCGATGCCGGCGAATTAGCCGGATGCGGCCCGTTAGAAGTTCCCATCACTGACGACTTGCAAGGAATGCTGGTATTAGCAGCTCAGGAAAAGCAGTTAGGCGTGATGGTAGATTTTACGCACCCTTCGTCTGTTTATGAAAACGTGCGATCGGCCATAGCTTACGGAATCCGCCCCGTAGTCGGCACTACCGGATTGAGCAGCAAGCAAATTGAAAAATTAGCTGAATTTGCTGATAAAGCCAGCATCGGCTGTTTGATTATACCCAATTTCTCGATCGGCATGGTTTTGCTCCAACAAGCCGCCGTCACGGCATCTCAGTATTTTGAACACGTAGAAATTATCGAGCTGCACCACAATCAAAAAGCCGACGCCCCCAGCGGTACGGCAATTCAAACTGCCCAAATGTTAGCAGAAATGGGAAAAACTTTCAATCTGCCAGAAGTTGAGGAAACCGAAAAATTAGCCGGTGCTCGGGGTTCAGTGGCCGATGAAGGGATTCGCATTCACAGCATCCGTTTACCCGGTTTAATTGCCCACCAAGAGGTAATTTTTGGCGGCGCCGGTCAAGTTTATACTTTACGACACGATACGAGCGATCGCGCTTGTTATATGCCAGGAGTCTTGCTGTCTATACGCAAAGTCCTTGAATTGCGATCGCTCGTTTACGGCCTGGAAAAAATCTTGTAGTCATTAATCATTAGTCATTAGTCATTAGTAAGGTGGAATTAATCTAACTTCTAACTTTTGACTTCTAACTTGTGATTTTTGACTTCAACATCAATCCGTTAAATCTGTTAAATCCCTTAATCTAATCCGCTTCCGAACAGACAGCCGTTGCATCCCGTACATTGCTCGTTGCCGAACTTCCTATGCTAATTCCCTTAACCCGTGAAACATTTCAAGAACTAATTCCCGCCGTTGCCACGGGAGCGCAATACAAATATATCTGGGGAAAACCGCCCGATTTTTTGAGGCGAATGTTAATCTCTGCAGTCACCGTAGTTTTCCTCCTGGTAGTTTACAACTTCGTCGGTTCCGATGTGGGGCCGCTAGTTTTAATCACCGGATTGATAGCTGGTTTGTACTGGCTGTGGGGACCGATTTTGTGGGCAAGTTTGCGGAATGCAGAATGCCGCAAATATCAATACTGCGGTTTTTGGCAAGGACGAGTTTTGGATATATATATTACAGATGAAATCACCAGTCAAGAAGAAACAGTCAATCAAAAAGGACAACTCGTAATAGTTGACAACCTAGAACCGCGCATCAACTTAGAAGTTGGCGACAAAACCGGATTTACTACTACACTTCGAGCTCCATTGCGGAAAGATCACCAAGGAATTGCCCCCGGCCAAGCTGCTTTAATGTTAATTATGTCAAATCAAGAAGATTTAGGCAGAATTGCCAAAGTTTCAGATATTTATATTCCCAGCCGTGACGTGTGGGTGAGCGACTATCCTTATTTACGCAGAGATTTGTTTGTCGAGGTGAGCCAGCAAATTAAAAAAGGCAGAAAAAAAGACCGCGATCGCACTAATCAAAGCAGAGATGTAAAAAGGCGATCGTCCGCTGATTATTAAGATGAATAGTAGCGACAAATTTAAGAGCTATCGCAAGTTAAACCCGGGCAAAAACTTAATTTCTGGAGATGTCTAATAATAGTTAAGAGTCATTGCGAAATTTTCAAGAAATACACCAATTTCGAGAAGTAGATCAAGCGAGCTTTTTTGTCATAAACACGCTATTCGGGTCATCAATGTATTCAGCGAAGGGGCCTCGGTACTTGAACCCATACCGTATATACAAGGCTCGTGCCGGGGCGAACTCAGGCAAAGCCCCTGTTTCCAAATTCAGGCAATCGTAAGCACGCCCTTCGGCTTCTTTTATGATGTGTTCAAGAATCTTCCCGGCGATACCTTTACGGCGGTGAGCCTTGGCGGTACGCATTGATTTGACTTCACCACTTCTTGAATCTAGTTCTTTCAGTGCTCCGCATCCGAGTAATTCATCACCCTCCCAAGCCGTCCAGAAAGTAATATCGGGCGATCGCAATGCTTCTAAATCAAGAGCATGAATGCTTTCAGGTGGTGTAATCTCATTCATATTTTCGAGATGTTCGCACAGAAAGTCAGCAATCTTTCTACCTCTGAGGTCATCTTCGCGAATTTGCAATCGACTCATTTCCTAAATTTGCTAGAGAATTCTACTCTATCAAGACTTACGAACTCCGACAAAGAAACCGGGTTTTTTACCGAATCTCTGGCTGCAACCCGTGTATTTTCGTCCATCAAACCCGGTTTCTGGACTCTCATGCGTCCAGGACTATCTATGATGGTTCACAGAATCCCGCGTTATAAAAAGTAACTTAATTTGTTCACAAAATTCCGAAAAAACCTATTGTGAAAGTAGAGGGTGCTGAAAGCGGGATCTAAAATCTAAAATCCCATGACTCATGACAATTAACTTATCGATCAACTGTTCCCCTCTTGGCCGTAAGCTTGCCAAGCCAAATCCACCAGCCCGTTAACAATAGCCACAGCTACCACCGCAGAGCCCTTGCGGCCCTCAATCCGAATGTGAGGAATCATCGAATCGTGCAGCCGCGACTTAGCCACGTCCACCCCTACAAACCCAGAAGGAGTCCCAATCACCAAAGCCGGCCGAATTTCCTCAGATTCAATCAAATCTACGATCGCCGACAAAGAAGTTTGAGCCTGGCCCACCACAAAAATCCCTTCAGGATAGCGTCTTGCCAAAGTTTCAATCCCCCAAGCCGCCCGCGTCCTTTCCTTTTGGGGGCGCGTCAAAGCCTCCATCGAACAGTAAACCGGATTCGCAAAGGTATTTTGAATTAGGGGCGTAATGCCCACCTGCACCATCGGCACATCTACCACGATCGTAGTCCGAGCAGCCAAAGCCGCCGCCCCAGCCTGCAAAGCCTGATCGGAAAAACTAATTAAAGACTTGTACTCAAAATCAGCAGTCGCATAAATCACGCGGCGGACTATTTCGTACTCCGCCGCTGAAAAACCGTGGTCGCCAATTTCGTTATCGATTAATCCCAGACTCTGGGCATCGCTTACGTGCCATTCCATTTGTTGGATAGCTGTCGCCTGTGAGTTGTCAGGTATCAGCTTACCAGCTTTTAGTCATTCGTTGACTGTTGAGTAAAATCTGACAACTGCCAACTGACGACTAAGTTTCCGACGACGAAGAAGATTTGCCCAACACCGGAGTCAGGAATGCCACCAAAGCTCCGATCGCAAAACCGGACACATTCCGAACCACAGGCAACCAGTCAGAAGTCCGAGTCACCACCGGCCCCAGTCCGAAAGCAAAAAACAGAATGCCCCACAGCGGCGAAAAAATCAGCGCCCACTGCCAAGCCACAACCTGTCCAGGCTTCCGAGGCTGAGCGGCAAACCCGCAGATGACCCCGCCAACCACCGACGTAATTAACGTCAGAACCCACTGTTCCCTCGGCAAACCGGGAACCACGCGGCATCCGCCCTGACGCAAACAGCCTTCTATCGACTCCAAAGATTCAATAATCGCTCGATCTTCGCCATTGTCCCGCACAAAAAATTGATTACCGTAGCGGGTTTGCAGTTCCACCCAAAAAGTGCGCGGCAGCAGCGGATACAGCGAGTCGCCCACATTAAAATTGAGCAAATTGCCCCCTCGGGGGTCAGCAACTAATAACACACTCTTGTCATCTAGCCCCCAATAGCTTTTGACAGCCAAACCGGGCGTGCGATCGTACTGAGTCAGCACTCGCAGTTTCCAGCCGGTTTCGGCTTCAAAGGCTTTTAAATTTTTTGCCAAACTTTGTTCTTCAATATCCGTAAGGGCTTTAGCTAAGTCAATGATCGGCGTCTGAGTTGACGGCAATAAATCGGGATTATTGAAAGCGTGGGCTACTGGTGCGATCGCCCACACGGACAAAGCCAGACAAAATGCGGCAACAGAGGCTAGAAATTTTCGCGGGAAAAGCTGTGACATAGGAACTTATAATCCGGGTCTTAATTGTGAATGCTAGCTGGCGGTCTTAACCAGAGGATAAGAGAAAACTCATATTTCTTTACAATTATTTACTTTACAGGAAGCCGAGACCAAGGGGAAGAGGAAAATAGTTTTGAGTTTTGATACCACACCCGGGCTTTTTAGCCGCTTGATTCTTGAGTCCCTCTCAGTTAAGACTTAGTTTGACTTTATGCGGCGCTTAAAACCGCTGCATAGAGTCAAGGGGATTTCTAGGGGGGACACTGAAACAATTACCCATTACCCTAAAATTGAGATTTTGCCCCAACCCCCTCACAGAGACGCCGATCGCGATCGCTCACATTAGGATTAGTTCTCAGATAATCTCCCACCCAGTCACAGCCCCTCACCAGCAAATCGTCAAGATCTAAATTCCACAAAATCACCCGATTATCCTTGCTCGCAGAAGCCAGAACCTTCCCATCCGGGCTAAAACTCACGCTCATCACGCTATCCTTGTGACCCGTCAAAGTTTTCAGCAAAGTCCCGCTGCGACTCCACAACTTCACCTTATGGTCATAACTGCCCGAAGCAACCAACAAACCATCCGGGCTAAAACCCACGCTAGTCACGCTGTCGCTAGAACCCTTCAGCAGCGTCGCCACCAAAGTCCCGTCTACCTTCCACAATTTCACCGAATTGTCGTAACCAGCCGAAGCCAGCATTTTGCCATCAGGGCTAAAAGCAACCCCCAACACAAAACTGTTGTGAGCTCCTTCAAAAGTTCTTAGCAAACGACCATCGCGATTCCAGAGTTTGAGAGTACCATCATCGCTTGCAGAAGCCAGCATCGAGCCGTCGGGACTGAAAGTCACCCCAGTCACCCAGCCTGTGTGTCCCGTCAAAGTCTTAATCAGCCTGCCGTTTCTAGTCCAGAGTTTCACAGTCTTATCCTTGCTCCCCGAAGCCAGAACCTCGCTGTTGGGGCTAAAACTCACGCTCATCACGCTGTCGGCGTGGCCGTCGAGAGTGAACAGCACAGAAGGCGAACACGGGAATAGCGGAGCCGAAGGACAAGGGAGAATATTATTCATGCCATCTTCTGTCAAACTCCAGACTTTCACCGTTTTGTCGTAACTCCCAGAAGCAAGTAGCTGGCCGTCGGGGCTGAAACTGACGCTGGCGACTCTCTGAGTGTGTCCTTCCAAGGTTTCTAGCAAAACTCCCGTGCGACTCCAGAGTTTGATAGTTTTGTCCGTGGAAGCAGAAGCCAGCCTTTGGCCGTCGGGGCTGAAAGTAACGCCTTGCACCCGGTTTTGGTGTCCGTCGAGAGTTTTGAGCGGCACGTCATCGAGCCGCCACAGCCTGACAGTTTTGTCAAAACTTGCCGAAGCTAGGGTTTTGCCTTCCGGGCTAAAACTTACCTGAGTAACTCGATCGGCGTGTCCCTCAAAAGTTCTCAGTAAGCGACTCTCTGGTTTAATGTTGCTAGCATCGGTTGGGCGTTTGTCGCCAACACCAGCAAGACTCCAGAGTTTGACAGTCCCGTCTGCACTTCCAGAAGCAAGTGTTTGACCGTCGGGGGAGAAACTGACACCAAATACCCACTTGCTGTGTCCCCGCAAAGTTGTTAGCAGTTCACCTTTTTTTGCTTGTGTTGAATTTTCTGTTGGTGGGTGTTTGAGTGCAGCGATGCTCCAGATTTTCACTGTTTTATCTTCACCCGCACTGGCGATCGTTTCACCATCGGGGGAGAAACTGACGGTGTAAATTTTCGAGGGTTGTCTGTTTTCGCTGTGCCACAAATTAGCGATTAACCTGCCGTCAGAACTCCACAGTTTCACAGTACCGTCATGGCTCGCCACAGCAATTATTTTGCCGTCGCGGCTGAAGCTTAGCCAATTTACGGGAGCAAATTGTTCGATCGTTCTCAGCAGCGTGCCGTCGGTTTTCCAAAGTTTTATAGTTTTATCTGTAGAGCCACTGGCGATCGTTTGACCGTCAGGGCTAAAAGCAACGCTGGTAACGCTATTAGTATGCCCGTTGAAAGTTGCCAGCAAACTGCCGTCTGTTTGCCAAATTTTGACAGTTTTATCTAAACTTGCCGAGGCTATGGTTTTGTTGTCGGGACTGAACGCCACACAGGAGACGCTGTTAGTATGGTCTTTGAAAGTTGCCAGCAAACTGCCGTCGCGCCGCCAAAGTTTGACTGTTTTATCTACACTGGAAGAAGCTATTGTTTCGCCGTCTGGACTGAAACTAAGACCCCAAACTACATCGCCGTGTCCTTCCAAGCGGTTGCGTTCTTTGACTCCATAAACTGCCTGCTGGAGGGCGGCAGAAATCAGAATTTCAGTGTCTTTGAGAGTATACATTTGTTGGGAGTTTTCGATCTGTTTCCACTTTTTACCAGCTCTCAAGCTTTCCATCATGGCGTCAAATTTGTTGTTAGAGAAATACAGTGCTTCTGAAGCTGCTGTCAGGGTACTGATTTCGGCTCGCTGAGTTTGAGCGACAGCTAGCTGTTTTTGACCCACAGCCCGCCACCAAAAGTTGACGGCGGCGATGGTGGAACTGGTTAGCAGCATGACGCCGATCACTGCTAATCCCAGCAGTTGTTTGAGAAAAGTATTGGCTTGGTAGAGCTGTGCTTGACTCATTTTTTTGTCTGCTTCTGCTTTGTGCAGTCTGGCTTCTAAGCCGAATCTTTGGCGGATCGGCCGCACTAAATAGTCGTGTACCAATTGATAGCGGTCTTCGGGCGCTTCCCGTAGCAGAAATAGCAAACCGTGACCGACTAAAATGTCTAAAATTAAGTCGAGGTTGTCGGTTTTCTTTTGTCGGATTTCTGGGTCTTTTGCGAACTGTCGCTGTAGGGAAATTCTGTTTCTGCCGATCGCCGATAATTCGGTTTCGCGGGCATCGGCTGGCTGCGGGCCTGTAACTAACGAGAGTTCGTGTTTGGTTTTTATCAGGCGAACGCCTCTTTCATCTGTCAGGGAAAACAAGATTTTCCAAGCTGCGTCTTCGTTAACCAGACCACAGTCAGAGATGACTCTTTCGAGCGATCGTTTCACTAATTCCGCTTTGGGATTGTCCCCCAGTTGCTGGTATTGTGCTAGACTGGTAATACCTTCTTCTTGCAGTTGGGCTCCTACTACCTGCAATTCGATCGGTCGCACTTCTTGAAGTTCGTCTGCTAAATCTTCTACGAAGGCATCGATCAGTGCCGGTTCTAAATAAAATTCCGCCCGTTCTGTTAAGTGTCCGATGACAGCCCGCGCGTCTTTGATAGAAAAACTCCGCAGTTGGTAGCGGATACTTTTGTCGAGAATATTATTGTTAATAGCGTCAAGATTTGGGAAGCGATCGCAATCTAGTAAGTAGTGCAAATAATCTTCGCGCAAGCACAGAATTATCTTGACATAAGGCAAATTCAAAAACAAGCCCAAAAAATTATAAAAAAGTTGTCTTTGTTCCACTGAAGTCGAAACAAAGAAAAACTCTTCAAATTGATCGAAAATCAGCACAGTTAACAAATTATTTGTGGCATTTTCGCGCAACTGATCTATAATAAAAGAAGAGACTTCCGAGCTGCGAGCAGGAATAACCGAGCAACTTTTTTTGTGGATTCCGTGTAGTCCTTTCGAGATTAATTTACTTTCCTCTTCGGCTTGTTTGTCGTACAGTGCGCTGTTCAAAGCATTTTCTAACTCCACCAGCCAGTCGGTGTAAACTTTGACTACTACGGGCAAGGTATCGCGCGCGCCCGGAGTAATGTTTTTCAAAGCTGGTACTAAGCCGGCATTGACTAGAGAACTTTTCCCGACCCCGCTGGGCCCGTGAATAATAGTTAATTTATGGTCGTCCCTGCTAATTCTTTCTAGCAAGCTATTGATATCTGTTTGGCGCGAGTAAGCTGTCATGGACGCTGCGATGGCAGCTTGGTTTTGAGCTGAGGGGCCTGAAGGATTGACGGCTTGGCGCTGCTGCTGCAATTGGCTGGCTCCGATAAAAGCTCTAAATCCGTATTGATATTCGATCGAACGCTGGGTTTTTTTAATCCGAAACGCTTTAAGATACTCTCCCTGCTCGAAATAAACCGCTTGCAGTTCCGTCAAAATATCGATGTAAAGTCGGGGGTCGTACTTCGGCTCGCTTTGAGATTGAGCCAATTCCAAGGAATGAACCGCCGCTTCCCACTGCCCTAACTGTCGCAAACTTCGCGCTAAAAGTAAAAGATACGAACTCCTGTCGGATTTAGGATGTTGGATTTTAGATTTGGGTTCGTTGCTTAACTCGTTAGGGCCCACAAATTCTGGATAATTTCCCTCAAACCCCAATCTCAAATCTTCAATCAGCAATCTCAAATCATTAGGCGTTTGATCCAAAATCGCCAAAGCCAACTCGGCTAGCTGGCGGGCTTGACTCCACCTCGACTGTTGCAGGGCAACTTCAGCCAAAAAGCCGTAATCTTGAGCTAGTTGGCTGGGAGTACCGTAAGTGAAGTGCAACTGCAAAGAATTTTCAGCTAATGCTTGCAACTCTCCCCAAGCTTTCAAGCGCTGCAGCACTTCTCCGAGGTGTGCTGTCACCTCAGCTACCAATTCCGGGCGTGAGGCAAGGGAGAAAGCGTTTCTAGATTGTTCCAGGCTAATCCAAGCTTGTTCCCAATGCTGGCGGTTGGCTACCGGGTTTCTGGCTGCTTGCAAGCGGTGACACAAGGCTATGTGAAACAGCACTATGCCTTCTCTCTCTAAAAATAAAATTTTGGGGACAGGATTCGACAAAGAGGAGAAGGTTTGTGGGTTTCCGGAATGTTCCAAGTCTGCCAGTTCCCAGTTGCCCGTTTTCTGCTGCCAAAATACTAAACTTTCTTGGTAGTGAATTAAGGCTGTTTCGGTTTGGTCGCTGACATAGTAATCTCGACCGAGAACGAATTGCAGGCTGGCTTTGAGGGCGGGCTCTAATTCTTCACCGCGATTTTGTAAATCTCTTAAAGCTAATTCTAGTTCTCGGCGTGGCAAAGAGCCGATCGCCAAATCGAAGGTATTGCCCGGACTCAATGGCGAATACGAGTGGATATCTGATTGTCGTCGGTTTTGGAGCCCTGAGTTAAAAGTTAGAAAGCGTTCTCCAGAGCTGATTTCGCGCTCCAGGCCGCGTTTTTCGCACGGGGTTTCGCAGGTGTCACAATTAGCTATGGTGCTGACGTTGCTGCTGGCGAGTTCTTGATTGACTTCGCCTATTTTAAATATAGTATCGGCCCGCCTAGCGAGGAAATTAATTAATTCGTCAACGCCCATTTCAAATTTAATTGTGGCGGCGGCCCAACTTTTGAAATCCGGGGCCAGACGAATCATTTTGGTCACGATGTCATCTGTTACCCACAAAATCACCGGGCAGGAAAAATTTTTGCGAAATTCGTCTCGCACTTGATTGGTAGAAGCCATCAGTTCGTCGATCGCTACTACTGTTTCTAAACCGAATACCATCAAAGCCGAGGCGGCACCGACAGGCGAGTACCCCTCCTGGAAAGTGCTTGCCTGCAGAGTAGTGTAAAGGGTTTTGACTGAAGCTGGCAGGACGAGATCTTGAATTGGAACTGGGGACACTTCTCGCAGCCGCTGCGCTATTTGCTGCCGCAACTGCTCGTAGTTGCAGCGCACCAAAATCAGCGAGAATTGCTGTTGAGACATTGTAATGGATCTGACCAGAGTTTTGAGCGATCGCTCGTTGTAGTTGGCAGTTTCTTGTACCTTAATTAGATCGGTCATGCGTGCACCTCTTTTGCATAAATCAATTACCTAACGCTCACCAATCGTGACTAAAAGCGTATCTACTTAGAGATAACCGTCTCTGTTTGATGCTTTATCTCTGTAGAAACACGTAGTTTTCCTCACTTCTCCTTTTAATACTTACATAGTTATTAGATCCAATGTAAAGATATCATACCGCTCAATCTCAGAGAATGCTAGACTTCCCCGTCAAATTTTCAGCCCCGCTAAGATTTTCTTATTCCGCTCTATATAAATGACTACAGAGCGTAAATAGCCAACCCCTAAATTTAAGATAATACCGACGACTAGCTATTAGTAAACAACTGCGATATATCTGTAGCAGGCATTTAACACACCAGCAAAAAAAATTGTCGTCCGGGATGGGATGATTTGAAATTAACAGCAACAGGTAAAAACAGACATAGGGGGTCTGGCATTGCAGATATGAGAGTTGAGAGTGGGGAACATCCTTGGTGGCGACAAAGTTTTAGGCGACAATAACATTCACCGCATATAGCCAGCATTCAACAGAAATCAGCCAGCGGCAAAAACCGCTGACTGATTTTTGTATTGGATTGTTGGAGTGCGGAGTTTTGAGCGGTGAATTTTAAGTTAAATAGTTTCTATCTCCCTCATGGGTAAGGGTTATTAGAGTCGGGAAGCAATCTCAAAAATCCCAACTATTTTGCCTCAATGCCCTGCCGCCACTCCTTATATTTTCTGGTTTCTGCTAGGGCTGGATTGATGCCAAACCAGCGACCTTCTTGATCGCGGTATTCAAAGACAAACATACTTCGCAACAAGATTTGAGACTCTTCTTCGCCGGTTACACTTTGTCGGGTGACGACTTGAAACAGCAATTCCCATTCCATGTCATTGATGGCTCCCAAAAGGTCATCGCGATATTCTTGAATGACGCTTTCGAGGCATTCGCGAGAGAAGGGAGGGTCTTCGTGCTGCAAACAGCTATACAAAAGCATCAGTAGATTGCGAACGTGACCGCCACTAATCCGGCAAAGCCGATCTAAAGTTTCGGGAGAGTCAAACACCTGGGAAATCAAATCAATGCGTTGATGGGGAGCAACTGCGGGGAAAGCTCTGGCTAATACTAACTGCCGCAGCAGTGCCATTCCTTCAATGTGGTCGTCCCCCGATCGCATTTGCACCGGTACCATCGGCATCACCTTGGGCTTGACTCCAAATCGACTGGCGAGGCGGCCGAAGTCGTTGGAAAAAATCAAAGTCAGGGGAATCGTGTAGACGACATGGCAATTGAGTTTTTTCAACTGTTCGCCGCGGTCTAAAAACAGATATTCTGGCTGGGTGCGTCCGCTGGGTTTGAGGGAGGCATCGAGGCGATCGAGGTTGTCAACGATGACTGCGAGCCCTTTTTTCCCTTGCTGCTTGAGTTCGGCGTTAGCTTTGTTTAGGAGTTCTTCGTTGATCGACTGCAAAATGCTGTTGGTGCGGGGTTCGAGATATTGCCTGAGTTGCGATCGTAGTTTGGGAGAGTCTTTAGTTTTAGCAGTAACTCTAGCAATGCCTACAGATAACTCGGCTTCCGCTGACAAATCTATGGGAGTCTGCAAAAATTCTGCCACTTCTGCAAACAGATTGGTAAAATAGCTCGGTCTGAGTTTGATTTTAGCGGATTCCATAGTTTCGCTGACTTGGCGCGCAATGCTCAGCAAAATATCGCTGATGTCTACATCACCCATGTCTAAGTCTTGGGAAGACTCGAAGTAGACGACGCAAAAACCCTCTTGCTCTAACTCAGCTTTTAGTCGAAACAATTCTGTAGATTTGCCACAGCCGATATGTCCTGTAAATAGCTGACAGGTTGGCTCGTTGGGGGAGATGCGGGTAATGGTTCGCTGTAAAGATTCAATGATTTTGCCGCCACGCACGGAACCAAAATCAATGTAGTATTGATAATCCCCTGGGTCTCCCGCAACAAGGGTCTTGCTCGGGTTGCAGGCTTTATAGAATCTGTCTAATTCGAGTGCGATCACAATAGAAGCCGAATAAAAGTTAAAAAAGTTAATCGAAAGTCTAAACTTTCTTTGCCTGAGTTTAGTTTGATTTGTAACCTTTTGCACTGTGGGGTAATGCCCTAAATACCCAAAGAACCTGGAGCTGGTAAGGGGTTTTCCCGGCGCTGGAATTGGGAATTCTTAATTAATTTTTTTTAATTACCTACCGGGCTCAGTGATATTACTGATATTGACCGGAGTCTGGGTAAATTTGCGGGGATCTGGTTAAATGGTAGGGGAAAACAGGGTTCAAGAGAGAGATTAAACAGTTTGGAATTTGTGCTAATCCTTAATTACTATATTGTCAAGACGTAGATGGCTAGTTTTGGAGCGGTTTCTCAAACAGAGTTAGGGCGCAGGCGCCAAAAGTTGCGACAGCAGAGGCGCGCTCGGTTGGCGGCTGTTGTGTGGCAAATGCTGGCAGCAAGCGCCATGGCTGGAGGTTTGCTGTGGTGGATTGCTCAGCCGGCTTGGTTAATTGCCCGATCGGAACAAGTGAAGGTGGAGGGCAATCAGTGGCTGTCGGATAAGGCGGTGCGGTCTTTGGTGCCGCTGTCTTACCCGCAGTCGCTGTGGGGAATTCAACCGCAGGCCCTGGCCCAAAAGCTGGAGTCCACGGGGCCGATCGCCAAAGCGAAGGTGACTCGTAACTTGTTTCCCCCGAGTTTGACTGTAGAAGTGGCAGAACGCCTGCCGGTGGCGGTGGCGCAGCCGACTGCGGTGTTGAAATCGAACAGTGAGAAGGAAAAAGTGGGGTGGCTGGACGCTCGCGGAGGTTGGATGCCGTCGGATAGTTATACTGCTGTACGATCGCAGAATAGTTCGATCGGGCCCGGCAGCATTCCGGGAACGCAGCCTCAGCGTTCTTTGCCCACTTTAAAAGTCATCGGGCCTTTGGAACAGTATCGCGCCTATTGGCCGAAGTTTTACCAAGGACTCAGCGGCTTGACGGTGAAAGTGTTTGAGATTAATTGGCAAAACCCGAACAACTTGATCTTGAAAACAGAGATCGGTACCGTACACTTAGGGCCCTACAGTTCCAAGACTGCGGAGCAACTTAAGGTTTTAGACCGAATGCGACAATTGTCAAAACAGCTAGATTCAAGCAAAATAGCCTACATTGACTTGAAAAATCCTGCTTCGCCGATCGTCCATTTGCCAGAACCCCCCCCCAGTTTGGAGAGTTCCACTCCCGCACCCACTCGCGCCCAGAATTGATTCTCTGTCAACAGAAGGTAGAAGGTATCGATCAATAGGCCGGGCTTGCAATCAGCACAGTTTTTGGATAGCGCCCCGCGTCTGGGGCTAGTATCGATTTTTTTTCCTTCTGCCTTGCTTACAACTGCCTTAATCCGGTCAAGTACCTGGATGGCGTCAAGCGAGGTCTGGGCTAGCGAGGTCGGCCAAATCCGAGATTGCTAACATTAAGCATCGACCAGTGTTAGTTTTTCGCGCAACTTAGCCTATAGTTGATTGTGAATTGGCGTTTAGTTAACAAGCTGTAATCTACTATCCCCGACTCTAATGAAGCTTAATAATAGACAGGGGTCTGACCAAGACAGTCCCCCTTCGGAAGAAGTAAAAAATTTTCCGGTGGCTGCAGATTCCGCCAATCCCTTTAGACGCAAGTCTGGTTATGTAAATGTAGATAGTATTGATATCGATCCTATGGTCAATCCCAAAGACATAATGCCCAGCAGCGCTGCCAAAATCAAAGTAATTGGCGTCGGCGGTGGTGGGGGCAACGCCGTTAACCGGATGATTGCTAGCGAGGTTTCTGGTGTCGAGTTTTGGTGCGTGAATACGGATTCCCAAGCTCTGGTTCTCTCAAATGCTCCGAAACGCTTGCAAGTCGGACAGAAGTTGACGCGCGGTTTGGGGGCGGGGGGAAATCCGGCGATCGGTCAAAAGGCTGCGGAGGAATCTCGCGACGAGGTTGCTAATGCTTTGAATCACGCGGATTTGGTGTTTATCACGGCCGGCATGGGCGGCGGTACGGGCACGGGCGCGGCTCCGATCGTGGCTGAGGTCGCTAAGGAAATGGGCGCCTTGACTGTGGGCATAGTGACGCGGCCTTTTACGTTTGAGGGACGGCGGCGCACCAGCCAAGCTGAGGAAGGGATTGCGGCTTTGCAAACCCGCGTGGATACGCTGATCGTAATTCCTAACGACAAGTTGCTGTCTGTGATTTCGGAACAAATGCCAGTACAAGAGGCTTTTCGAGTTGCTGATGATATCCTGCGTCAAGGGGTTCAGGGTATTTCTGACATTATTACTATTCCCGGTTTAGTGAATGTTGACTTTGCTGACGTGCGGGCAGTAATGGCGGATGCGGGTTCGGCTTTGATGGGCATCGGCGTGGGTTCTGGGAAGTCGCGGGCTAGGGAGGCTGCGATGCAGGCTATTTCTTCGCCTCTGCTGGAAGCTTCGTCTATTGAGGGCGCTAGAGGTGTGGTGTTTAACATCACTGGCGGTACTGACATGACGCTGCACGAGGTGAATGCGGCGGCTGAGACGATTTACGAGGTTGTCGATCCGAATGCCAATATTATTTTTGGAGCGGTGATTGACGAGCGGCTTCAGGGCGAAATTAAGATTACTGTGATCGCTACTGGTTTTTCGGGAGAAGTTCCCCCGCCTCCGACTCCGGGGCGGACGCAAAATGTTAATGCTCCTTGGCGAGCTGCAACTGGGCCGACGACTCCTGCTCAACAAACGTCTGATCCGACAACGAAACCGCCGCAGGATTTGGGATTAGATATTCCTGAGTTTTTGCGTAACCGTCGCCCGCCAAGATAAATGTGGATTTGGGATTTTGGATGGCAGATTAAATCTAAAATCTAAAATCTAAAATCTCAAATTTCTAGGGTTTGGCCTGGTTCGGGTTCGAGGAGTTGGGTGGATAGTCCCGATTTTGCTAGTAAATCGCGAAATTCGGGAATGCTGCCGATCGATCGCACTAACATTGGTAAAATGCCTGTAGCTCGGATGTCTCCCGCCGCTGTAGGCAGAAAAAACCGAGGTTTGAGAGTTTGGGCGAGGCCGAGGGCTTCAGAAGGGCCGATGATGACTTGTCCGAGGAATGGGAAGATTTGACCGATGACTGGGGCGATGGCTACGTCTACTGTGTCTATTTTCTGTTTGACTTTTTCTAATGGTGGCAGGTGCGGTTCGTAATAAAGTGTCTCGCCACTGCTTAAATCTTTGAGCAAATAGCCGTTTTCTTCTTGTCCGGGCCCGATTTCGGCTCCGGGTACGGCAGTAATTTGTAACTTTTCTTTAAAATTTAACTCTTGCCAATTTGCTAAAGATGTGATATTAGTGTAGCATAAACTGCTGAGGACTTTGGCGGCGGTGGGTGAGGCGATCGCGGGAATTGTGCGATCGAGCAGTTCGAGTGTTGGTCTGTGACAGTGGTCGTCTAATCCTTGGGAAATTAGGATGAGGTCGATCGGCGGTAAGGTGCTGGGAGTGAAGGTGACGGGGGTGTTGTGGTAGGCGGTGAACAGCCAGGGTTGACCGTAAAAAACGAGGGGATCGACCAGCCAGGGATCGACGAGGATGGTTTGGCCTGCGATGTGGAAGATCCAAGAGTTGAGGTCGATTCGGGTGATTTTCACAGTTATTTGCAATAATTCTTTACATTGGTTTTAATCATAGCTAATTTTGTTTGGGAATTTTAACCGCAGATGAGGGCGGATGAGCGCTGATGAACGCGGATAAGATGGGATTTGTCTGGTTCAAGTTGGCGTTTATCTGGGGTTGAAATAAGATGATTAAATTGAAGATTCCTGTGGCTTTGACTGTGGCGGGTTCCGATAGTGGCGGCGGGGCCGGAATTCAGGCGGATTTGCGGACTTTTGCGTTTCACTGCGTGCACGGTACGAGTGCTTTGACTTGCGTGACGGCTCAAAATACTGTGGGGGTGATGCGAGTTGATGCTTTGTCTGCGGAGGCTGTGGCGGCTCAAATTGAGGCGGTGGTTGGGGATATTGGGGTGCACGCTGTGAAAACTGGGATGCTGCTGAATCGGGAAATTATGGCGGCGGTGGCTTTACAGGTGGAAGCTTTGGGAATCGGGAATTTGGTTGTCGATCCGGTGATGGTTTCACGATCGGGCGATCGATTGATTGATGACGGGGCGATCGCATTTTTGCGGGATGTTTTGATTCCAATGGCTGCTGTCGTGACTCCGAATCGGTTTGAGGCTCAGATTTTGAGCGGTTTGGAGATTGTTTCTCTAGACGATATGCGATCGGCGGCGCAGCAGATTTACCGTTTGGGTGCGAAAGCTGTTTTGGTGAAGGGTGGCGGGATGGCGGGAGATTTGCGGGGAATTGATGTTTGGTTTGATGGTACGCGGTTGGATGTGTTGAAGACTGAGAATGTTGATACTGGCAATACTCACGGGACTGGTTGTACTTTGAGTGCTGCGATCGCTGCTAATTTGGCTTTGGGGAAAGATTTGTTTACAGCGGTGACATTAGCTAAGGATTATGTTACTACTGCTCTCAAATATGCTTTGGATATTGGGGAAGGCCAAGGGCCAGTAGGGCATTTTTTCCCGCTTTTACTGAAGTAAATTGTGAACTCATCCCTTCTTTTCCCTTCTTCCTTAGCGTCCTTTGCGTCTTCGCGGTTCGTTTAATTTCTTAATTTCTCAGGCGATAAAGCGATCGCCACCAAGTCTTCGATTTTCTTAATATTCGGATCGCCGGCTAAATAACCAATCCCTCGGTGCAAGTGCAGGCGAAATTGTTTGGCTAGAGTTTCTTTTTCTGTGCCTAAATTGTCTTGGTGACACCGCTGCTTGAGGGCAATTATCAAGATATCGGCCATGTCGCCGCCGAAGACATCCCAGCTTAATTCGACGTTGCTGTCGCTGGGAATTGGTACTGGGGATGGGATGCTGGGCTCGGCGAGCGATCGGCAAAATCCCCACCGACACAGGATGTTCCACTGATCGATTTTGGTCGATCGTTTCAGTTTTGATAGTTGGTCTTTGCCTGTTTGGGATAGGCGGATGCGATCGACTGGTGGTTCCATGAGTTTAATATTTTTTGGTATATTGTAAAAAGTGTTAATGTTGGGGAAGCAAAGCCTCTAGATAACCCGAAATAATTAACATTTTTTTACACGGCGCGACTTGATTAAATTGGTTTTTTTTGGTATTTTGATTGTAGTAGGATTTATCCTTAATAATCGGATAGTGGCAAAAATAAAATTTTCGCAACCATCCCATTATGCTATATATACTACCGCAACCCCAGGGCAAAGTCAAGGGGTTGTGGCTATTTTTTAGGGCTAATTTTTATTCCCAGAAGTAACCTTTTTCGACGGTGGTTTGGTGTTTGGCGGAGTCGTATTTGAGGAGGTAGCTGTGGGCTATCGCCTCTAATTCTTGGAGTTTTTCGTATTCTACTTTTCTAATTTCCGTGTCGGTAGAAAGCAGGATGACTTGGTGGCTGGCTGAGGGGAAATAGCGTTCGACTAGGTTGTTTCTGTGGGAGGAGTCGAGGCGGCCCAAGGGAGTGTCGATCGCCACTGGCAATTGTCTCCCGGATACTCTAGCCAATCCCCACAAAAAGGCGATCGCCAGCAATTGTTTTTCCCCGGCTGAAAGTCTGTGTTTCGGTACCGGTTTGCCTTCGGGATCGTAAATGGAGAGGCTAAATGTTTGAGTGTCGATCGCCACTCTGTGCACGAGGTCGGTTTTGTGCAACAGGTAGCGGAAACAGTCGGTAATTTCTATTTCGAGTTTGTTGAGTTTTTTGAGAGTGAGTCTTTCTTTAAAGAGTTTCAGGGTGGCTTGGGCTTTGGCGATCGAAGCGATGACGTGTTGGCTGTTTCTGATGGTCATGTATTCGCTGCTGTAGCTTTCTAGTTCTTTTTGGTTTTTGGCTAATTCCCTCTCTAACTCATCGACGCGGCGGTTTGCTGATTCCAAGGCTGCGGCTGCGATAGCGACTGCTTTTTGGGCTTTCCTGACTTCTTCTTCTAGTTTTTCGTAGGCTTCGGGGGAAGCTGCGGCTGCGAGTTGTCTGTCTGTAAAGTCGATTTCTGCTTCGATGCTTTTGATTTGTTCTATTTGTTCGCCTGCTAGAATTTGCTGGGCTTTGATTTGGTAGCTAAGGAGGTTTTCTAGTTGCTGGATGCTGTTGCTGTCGGCGTTCATCCAAGGCGGAACGTCTGTTCCCGCTTGCTGTTCGAGTTCTTGGTTTTCTTGGCGGATGAAGTCTTTAATTTTATCTAGCTGTTGGGGATTTAATGAGATTTCCGCGATGTAGTTGATGAGGCGATCGCTTCTTTGTTTGATAACATTTTGGGCAATCTTTGCTTGCTGCTGGCTGGCTTCTGTTTCTCCTTGAATTTTTGCTTCACTTAGCAAGGGCGAAATTAAGGCTAGTGGTAGCGTATTTGATGCCAATTCCATCATGGCTTGACGGGTTTTGTCTGCCTTATTTCTGTAGTCGTTTAGCTTGCTATCTAGCTGACTGCGATCGGCGGCAATTTTCCCGCCTTCATAAATAAACTTTTCTGAGGCTTGTTGCTGATTTTTTTGAGCTTTATCTAACTCGTTTTTAAAGCTGGCTTGTTCTTGCTTAGCTAAGTCTATTTCATCAGTAATTTTCTTAAAAGTTTGTTCGATTTTCTCTAAAGCAGCCAAGTCTTTTTTGCCAGCAATTTCTTTCCGCTTGCGGCCGGCTAAAATTTCTAAATCGACGGCGAGGCGTTCTGCTAATTCTAAACCTAAAAGAGATTTAATCGCCCCGACGACAAACTCTGGCGGTGTTTCGAGTTCGGCGAGTTCTTTTACTTGTTCGCCGTCAAACAGAAATAGGTTGGATATTCCGACCGGCAAAAGGGTTTCGATGTATTCGTCCCAGGTGTTAGTAATTGCTTTGTCAGACCACCAATCGCTGACAATATCGCTGTATATGAGAATGCTTAAGTTATCTTTGATGTCTAATTTTTTCCAGTATCTAACTATTTTGAATTGAGTTAATTTGTCGTCTTGGACTTGTTCAAATGTTAGTTCGACGCGGGTATCTTCTAATGTGGGGGTGTGGCGGTTGACGCATTGATTGAGAAAGTCGCTGTAGCTTAAATTGCCTCTGGTGGAACATTGGGCGCGGCCACCGTAGAGGGCGAGGCGAATGGCGTCCATGAGGGTGGTTTTGCCGCCGCCATTCATGCCGCCAAATAAAATGACTGGGCAGGGATTTCCGTCTTTTTCGGGGCGGAGATTGATGGTTTGGGTGCCTGCATAGGGGCCGAAGTTTTTGAGAACGAGTTCGAGGAATTGCATTGTAGATGTTGTCGGTGGTTGCTGATTGGTTTGGTAGGTACGTCAGCGATTGAGCTATCCATTATGTCGAGAATAATGATAGCTGACGCACCTTACGCAGGGTAAATTTTGATTTAACAGATTTAATCTTTGCTATTTTTATCTCCTACATCGGGAGTAGAAAATTTGATGTCGGCCCAAGATAGCTGTCTGCTTTGATTGCTATTGCTTTCGAGTTCTTCTTTAAGTTTGGCAATATCAACGGTATCGTTTTTGGCGGAACTGTTGGTTTGGGCGATCGCATCTTTGAATTGCTGAATGTTTTCCGTCGGATTTGCTTTAATATCTTCCACCGCTTTTTTTAAATTGCGTTGATAGTGGGCGTTGCCAATTGCTTCTTCCTTCGATCGCGAACTGGTTTCAAAGCATTTGTCCAAATCGGCGTAAATGCCTGTACGGCGGGGCTTCGTGTAGTATTGGCGTTCTGTATCCAGGAGTTTTGCCATCAATTCGAGGTGCATTTTGTCCTCGCTGCAAATCTCTTCGATCGCAGTCCATTCATCGCTACCGAGGAGTTTTCTTTCAGCGGCGGGACGGGAATCTTCAAAAGGTTCCCCCGTAACTTCTTCGTAAATCCGGGGTAAAGAGTCGTCGAATTCGTGCTTTTCTTCCAGCCAAATGCGGCGGATTTCGCTAAGTTCTTCAGGGGTAATTAAGGTGATATCGCGCATTTCTAGGGGGGCGGTTTTGCGGACGTGGGTTTGTGCTTGCAGGACTCGTCTCAGCCAGTGTTCTCGCCAGAATTTGGTGTAGGGCCCTGGGATGGGTTCGACGGAGGTTGTGTCGTCGCCCATGTTGCGTTCAAACAGTTCTACTCTACCGTAGATGCGGCGGAAGTCTCTTTTTGGGTGATCGTCTGGAATGTCTAATTCGTTGCGAATATCGAGTAGAGGCTGCATCCATTCTTTTTCCTCATCGTTTTGAATCATTGCCTCCATAGATTTATCTTGGCTTACCATTGTGCAAACCCAGCAGCCAAAGCGAGAATTTCCACAACTAGGGGTGGAAGTATCAACCACTAGAGGACATTCATTATCTGCTGTCGCACCTCGATACATAGTTAGCAAATCTTTGTTGTTATTTCCCCACGGATTATCCCACTGCATCAAGTAAAGCCACACTTCATCTGTTCGCCAGTCTTCAATGGGAAGGTAAATGTAAGAGTTAGGGCGAGTGGGATTAGCATTAAGGCGTTCGCTTACCCGCCACTCCCTATGTTTAGCCATATTTGCGGCGCGTTTAGCACTTTCAGCCTTGCGAGTACCTAGAACAAGAATTACCTCGCCGCTAGTTCTAATTATTTCACGAATAAAAGAACCGGTTGGTTGTATTTTTAATCGTTCCGTACACCATCTAAATCGGTTTCTAGGTGCTGGGTATCCTTTACCTATTAAGCACGCCCAAAAGGTATCTTGAACGGCTGGATAAGTTAAATGAGTTTCTATTGGCATTCCCTGTTCTTGGGCTGCAACTTTCATCCGTTTTAGAGAATTATGTACTCCAGCAGCTACTATAGGGTTTTCTACCAGTGTATCATTTGTTAAAACATGAATTATTTTGTGGCGTTTCTCAATTGGTAACTCTGCAATCGCATACCAGACAAGCTGTAAGACTGCCGAACTATCTTTGCCACCACTCCAACCGATTACAAGTGGGAGTTCATCTTGACAATAAAGTTCTTGAATTTCCTTTTTTAAAATTTCTATGTCTGCCATTAAATCGCCAATATTGCGGGGCGGAAATAGTGACATTTGTTGTAGATCATTCATTTTCTAGAACTCCGTTTTGATTTTAAAGTAAACACATTTTTGCGATGCCACTGAAGCGCATCTTTTCTCGGATAATATTGCTCGGAACTCGGCAAAAGAATAAGTTCGCCGTGAAACTCTTTCATTAATCTAGGGTGTGGTGAGTCCTCTTGTAAATCACTAGCAACTATAATCTGATAACGATCGTCAACAGCAAACCATCCTCGATCGAATGCCCAATGATGATTTTTACAGAGTGAGATCCCATTATTTACTCTATTATCATAAAACTCTGAGAAGGGCTGGATATGTGCGCCATCTACAATACTTTGACTAAGTGAACGAGTAACTTTTAATCGACAAAAAGCACATCGGTAATCATACAAATGCACGATAGATTTACGAAAAACAGCCTCTCTAACCACAGATTTTTTTAAATACACCTTTGGTTGTCTATCTGTATTACCCGATTCAATAGTATCTAATTCAGCCAATGTTGAATCTTGAAAAGACTGGTTAATCTTTAAAATATCTTCAATTTGTTTATTGGTAGATGAAAACCAGACAGAGATCAGTACATCTATTAATTCTTTTCTGGCATTCCTATCTTGCAAAAGACTAAATAGTTCATCGTCAATTATTGCACTGTCAACAGCTTTTTTTAAGGTATTGATTGTTTGAGGTCGCCCTCCTTCATATTGTTCGCTAAATTTAAGATACCAAAATCTAGGTTCTTTGTTTTTTAAGTGATAAAACGGAAGAGGAAAAGAATCACCCTTTAAAGGATTAGAAGTCAGCGCCGACCAATTTTTGTTGAAGGTGTTAATTAATTCCTCGGAAATGGTAATGTGGTTCTCCTTGATGAAACCTTGTGCAATTAAATCAGTGACAGACAATAGCAGTATTGGCTGATTTAGAGCATCTCCGCGTTGTTGTGTACGGTTGACATTAAGATTTGCAAAACAATTGCGATAATAAGCTAAATTTTTATATTCCGACTCCTGCCCCGTACTCACTGCTCCCTCCTGCTATGATTAAATATAATCCAGTCTTAAATTTTACACGATTTTTCAAAAGCTTTATCCATTGTGGCCCGGGCGTCCCGCCTGTGCCGCATCTGCGGTTTCCAAACCAAACCGATTTTTCAAATAATTAGTCATCCAACTAACACTCGCCCTCGATCGCGAAATCCCCCCTTTCAACAAAATCCCACCCTCCCAATCAGGATTAGAAATCGACCAATCAACCTGCTGCAAAAGGCTCAAACGTTCCTCCCAACTCTCAGGAAAAACCGACAGCAAAGCGGCCCCAACTTCCCCCAAACTCTCAAGCACAACACTGTGACAGTGTACGCAATCCCGGCGCATTTCCCCCGCCGCCACTTGCTTGTGCAGAACTAATTGCCAATCTGGAATAAAACTGCAAACCGCATTCCAATAACTAACCGCCAGTTTTATTTTTTGAGCAAGTTCTTCCTCTTTCCGTTCTTTTTTGGTGCGAGAACCAGAGGGTTTTGCCTGTTCGCTGCCCTCAATATTAGACAGCAAAGCCATGATAGCACGATCGATCGCACTCAGCGCAAACAATTTGTGCGATCGCCCGTTCAAACTCCCCCTCTCCATCTCAGTCAAACACCGGAAAACCTCAACCTGCTTAACAACAGCCTTCACCACAAAAGCGCGATCGTCCCGGTGGTTGTAAAGTAGACTGAGTGACGCCTCCAAAGGAACTTGAAAACTGTTCAAATCAGCAAACATCTGCTGCGATTTTTCCAACCCAATATCCAGAAACAAAATCAGCGCCACCGTCTCATATCCCAACTGCGGATTTTCCCTCAAAGCCATCTCAAAAGCCGCCCGGCGATGCTGTCCGTCATTAATAGTAAACTTAGCATCCATCGGCACTCGCAAGCGACCGATTTTCCGTTCTTCGGCCTCATTTCCCACTGCTTCAAAAGTAATATCCGCATCAATCGAAGCAGCAATTGCCCCACAAGTATAATTTGTAGGATTCTTAACAAAATACTCAGCAATTTCGGGAATCCTAGCTTTGTTAAGCGCGCGTTTCGCCCGCATAGACGGCGGCAAATCTTCTGATTCAAAGGGAAAAAATTTCGGCAAAAAACGCACCGGACACATCGACACGTAATATTCGCGGCCCGCTTGAATGCCCCGAATTACCGGCAAAATGTATTCAAAAGAAGGAGTAGACATATTTTAGAATGGGGCATTGGGAATGGGGCATGGGGCATGGGGAATGGGGCATGGGGCATGAAAATTAGGCATTAATAGCTATTGACTTTTTGCAAGTTTTATGAAATAGAGGTGGTCTAGGAGGACATAACTTAAGTATTTCACAAGGTTTTTTTAAAAACAAGTGTTGACATAAACTTTAATATATGATATTTTTTTAAAAAAATAGCCTAATTATATAAAAACCGCCGATGAACACCAACCCAGCGGATGACCTCGCTAGCAAAATTTTAGAGAAAGAAAATAGCGACAGACAGGAAATCGCACTTTTATTAGATAATTATTTAGGAAAGGACGATCGCATTTTCGTCCAAAAAACCCAGATGGGAAACAGCGAAGCATACATCGGTTCAGTCACCCTAGAATGGTTAGACTCTCGCGTCCGTTTCGCCTCCCAGATGCCGCTTTTCCGCCAAAAATTCGACCTCCAAACCAACAACATCGTCCGTGACGACGAAACCATTGACGAAATTATCCAGCGTCCCTTAGATTGGTCGCGCCAAGCCACCCTAACTCAATATTTAGCAGCCCGAAAATCGCACAAATTCCCCGCAGTTTTAGTAGTCGTCAGTCCCCCGTGGGTAGATAATCCTCTAGCCGAGGAATGGGATAAAAATGGCGTAGCAACCAAATCCGCGACTGAATTTACATCGTTTGATAAAAACGAGAACTTAGGGCTTTTGAATGTTTCTAAAGAACTCTCTATTTTTGCCTTAGACGGTCAGCATCGGCTGATGGGAGTTCAAGGTTTAATGAGTTTAATTAAAACCGGAATCCTGCAAAGATACAACAAAAATAAAAAACCTGTCGGGGCTGCAATTGCTCTAGAAGATTTAGCAGAAGAGTATCAAATTGACCCCGGAGAAGTGTATAAATTAGCTCACGAAAAAATCGGGATTGAGTTTATCCCGGCGGCGGTAGCGGGGGAAACGCGACAGCAAGCACAACGGCGCGTGCGATCGATCTTTGTGCACGTTAACCTAATGGCGGTAACGCTAAGTCAGGGCCAGCTAGCATTATTGAACGAGGACAACGGATTTGCGATCGCAGCCCGAAAAATTGCCGTTACCCATCCCTTATTAAAAGAACAAGATGACAGAAACCCCCGCGTCAATTGGGACAGCGCCACAGTCGCAGCAAAATCAACTGTCTTAACCACCTTGCAAGCGCTGCAAGATATGTCCGAACGGTATTTAGAATACAAATTCCCTCATTGGAAGCCGGAACGAAAAGGTTTAATTCCCATGCGTCCCGAAGATGAAGAACTGAAAGAGGGAATTGAAGAATTTAAAAAATTGTTCGATCATTTAGCAACTTTACCCAGCTATCAAAGAATTGAAAGCGGCGAAGAAACGGCGGAATTGCGCCGATTTAGTTTTGAAAAGCCAGGGGGCGAGGGAAATATTTTGTTCCGTCCAGTCGGTCAAGTTGCTTTAGCTAATGCTTTGGGAATTCTAGTATTTAGAAAGAAACTTTCCCTGAAATCTATTTTCGACAAACTCCGCAGGTACGATGTCGATGAAGGATTTAGCCACATGGACAATCCTGAGTCTGCGTGGTACGGGATTTTGTACGATCCGAACAAAAAGCGAATGTTAGTTTCTGGAAAGGATTTAGCGACGAAGTTAATTGTATATTTGGTGGGGGGAATTCAGGACGATATGGAGCGAGCTCATTTGCGCCAAGCGGTAGCGGAAGCGAGGACTTTTGAGGATAAAGCTGTTAGTTTTAACGGTCGATTTGTGCAGCCGCAAGAGGTAGGATTGCCGCCAGTGCTTAGCTAAGTTTTTATTGGGCAAAGTCCACAGCGACGAAGACTGATAAAGCAGGAAGCAAAGGGGTTTTGTATAATTGAATCTGCACCTTACCTAGAACCAGATTATGACCATCGCTGAACAGATCTACGCAATCGTCAAAACCCTTCCCAAAGACCAAGCCAGCGAAATTCTCACTTTCGCTGAATTCGTTTGTGCCAAGCACCTGAGCGCAAACCAACCAACAGACACCGTAGACTCTGCGATTCCTTGGACTGAACTTGTTTTTTCCCTTGCTGGAACTTGGGCAAAAGATTTCCCATCCCTGGAAGATATTCGTGCTGAATCCGGACAAGACATCCTGCGGGAGAGTCTGTAAATGTACGTTTTGGATACCAACACCTTGATCTACTATTTCAAAGGTCAAGGACAAGTTGCTCAAAACCTTGCTAATGTTTCTCCCCAGGAAATAGTCGTTTCTACGATCGTCCTTTTTGAGTTGCAAGTCGGCATTGCTAAATCCAATTCGCCGGCCAAACGCACCCAACAACTTCAGCAATTTTTGAGCAGAGTTAACGTTATTCCTTTCGATCGCGATGCTGCTCTTGCGGCTGCTACAATTCGCGCCCAGTTGGAGGAACAAGGTACTCCCATCGGCCCGATGGATGTTTTGATTGCAGGGACAGCCGTAGCCCTCCAAGCGACTCTCGTCACCCACAATGTCAACGAATTTTCTAGAGTTTCGGAACTCGCAATCGTAGACTGGTATTGACTAAAAAACTTCTCACAATCTGGCTTCCTTTAACAAAATAAGTTCGGCTCCTACAGGCAAATGATCGGACTCTGTTGCCTCTAAAACCGAACTTGATTTAGCACCCCAATGCTTGGAATACCAAATATAATCAATCCGGAAAACCGGATAATTTAATCTCCAATTCGACCTTTTTACCAATAACTTAAGTTCCCAACCGTGAGGCCAGGTAAAACCAAACCCCCACCCCGATTTTCGGAAAGAATCTTGCAAGACTTTCTGCACCCTATCATAGTCTTGAGTTTCGTCGGTCATATTAAAATCGCCCGCGACAATTACTGGCAGAGTTTCTCGCTCAACTCGCTGCACTAAGTCTTGAATTTCAGGCGCTCGTTTGTCATATTTGTAAACTGGAATTTTGAGAAAACGCAATTTTTTATATCGGCTCACCCACGGCCCGGTAGCTTGCATATTATAAATCACTACTTCTTGTCCGTTAAATTTAATAATTGCCCGCTGCTGCGTTTCTGGATGACCCGCTAAATGCAGTATTTCGCTGGATACAATTGGATATTTACTGAGAATTCCTACAGGGGGAGTGCCAATTTGATAGGGGTAGTCTGCTTTTAACGAGGTGAAAGCTCTTTGGGTATGTTTTTGAACGATTTCTTGTAAAAATATAATATCGGGTTTTTGCTGGTTAATCAGTTTTAGTAAAGTAGGTGACTGAGTTTTATGCCAACTGAGGTTATGGGATAAAATTTTGATGCTGGGCTGCGAATCTGTGATTTTGATTGGTGTGGGATAAAAGTATTTGACGTGCAGCCAACTTATTAGGAGAATGCAGGCGATCGCAGAAATAATAGTGAACCATCTTTTTTTGATAATTGACAAGCCGATGATAGGAAGCAGGAAAGTTGGGAATAAAATTAAGGGGCTAAAAGTGCTAATTAAGGCAATAATCCACAGTCTATCCCAAAAAAATAGTTTGAAAATGAAATAGCAGATAATAAATGCTGAGTAACTGTAAGCGAGAAATTTTGCAGCTTGCTTTAAGCATCTCTGGATTATATCTTTTGGGATGTGCTTCATTTAAAACCTATTAAAATAAGAACTTGCTTAAATCGAATTCTTCATTTGACCGATGTTGATTGTCTCTTTCAGAAATCAAAACCAACAACAGGCGATCGGTATAATCCGCCGCACCCCGCAACTCTTCTCGCAAAATTTCCAGTCCACCATTAGCATATTCTTCAAAAATTTGCAAGCGTTCTGCTTCCAATTGTTCGTCGAGATGGGAGAGAATTTGAGGATTTTTGGTTTCGGCGATCGCAATTAACTTAATCGCCATATCGTAACCCCTGGATACAAAGATATCAACATCGATCGCACCCGGTTCTCGTTTAGAAATTTCCCCCAAAGGCGATCGTTTTTTTCGCTGCTTTCCCAAGGATGCGGCGAAGGCTATGACATCGGCGTATGTCTGGAAAGGGCCAGTGTTGTTGTCCGATAAAGTTAATGATTTGACTAACTCCGCTTTATCTTTAGCAATTCTAATTTTGTTAGCAGCCATTGCCATAATATCTAGTTTCTAACTATAATACATCTCGCCAATATCCAACAGTTCGCACAGGCGCACTTCACCATGTCCGCAACAACATAATTTTTTGTGCAAAACCTCCTCTTGCTTCCCGCCGCTTCATTTGTTCCGCCAAAAGTCGATCGCCCGAAATGCCAAAACTCGCCATCACCGCATCTATTACCTCATACAAATCCGCCAATTCCGCCACCAAATCTTCCTCGTGGGCCTCTGCTGCTTCCCCCGCTTCTTCAATCAATTTCTGCAGCAAAGCTTGACGGTATTCTGCCTCCGACAAAATTACAAACTCGCATTCATTCCCGCTTTGGCGAATAATTTCAGGAATGCGATCGCGCACCAACTTATGATACTCTTTTTTCACGTCAAACTCCTTTCAACCTTGACTAAAAATTTGAATCAACCAGCGATTAATTTCCCCATCATCTTGCGTTTGACTCCGATTCAAAGCTTCCTCAACTAAGGCGATTTCCAGTCCAGGCAAAACCCGCGACTCTTGAATTCTTCCGCTACCTCCGTTATTAATCGCAAATGCAAAAACCTCCCGCGTGTTTGCACGTTCAACCCAATATTCACTAATTCCTGCATTTTCGTAAAGCAACCGCTTACTGCCTAAATCATCGTTAAAAGAAGATGCACCAATTTCTATTACCAAATTAGGCGGATCGTATTCATCCAAATCAACAGGTGAATTGCTGTCATTAGGAGGAACTCTCAAATCTGAACCGATGTAGTAAGCTAAATCAGGTTGAAACTCGCGAATACCTGCTTTCCTAAAACTGGCATTAGCAAATTGAACTACTCGGATATTTCTCAATGTAGCAAACAGAATAACTACATACGGGATGATTGAATTATGACGTGCGTGCAATGGCCCTACTGGCGACATTTCTACCCTCATGTGTTCTTGATAGTAATAAAACTTGCCCTTTTCCCATGCTGAATCCTCAGCCAAATTCAGAAACTCTTCCCACGTCGCCTTCACCCAAATATCCGTTTCCAAAGCCTGCGTAATTGCCGAATTAGAAGCCATAATCCACCTCTACAATTTCTGTATATTCAAATTCATTAGGACTGCGCCTAACTAAAGGATAGCGCGTCCCGCCAAGTTCGATCGCATCTTCTTCACAATCAGCTTTCGGAGAATTGTACACCAGCACGTATTCCCGACCAATGGAACTTTCCATCTCTTGAGCAACTTCTCCGCGCCACTGAGTTTTTGTCACCAAAACTACCAATTGATTCGCCAACTTCGGCAGCTTATTCGCGATTTGCTTGCGATAAATCTCGTCCAAACTGCCAAAGGGAGAATCCATCACAATTGGAAAGGTACTGCTATCCGGGCCCATCAAAGTATTCTTTTGACTCCACTCCCGAACGCCCTCAATAATCCCGCCGATAAACGATAAACTGAGAATTTGATTTTCTCCTGTAGAAGCGGCAACTAAAGATTCTTTGCCCGACGTATTTTCTACTAGCGTCAGTTCGTATTTATCGCTCAGCTTTGGGATGTAAGGAGTAAAAGAAATTTGACTAAAAATATCTTGCACTCGCTTTTCTAACTGAGAACAAAACTGTTTTTCTAAGCGCGATCGCACTTCAGTTAGGCGATCGATCGCATCCTGAGTCGCAGCAATCCGGCGCTGGGCTAATACTTGCCTTTGCTCATTCAGTTGCTGCTTATCGATTTGCTTGTCCAGATTGGCGATCGACGCATTCAAGCTCTCAATCTGCTGCTGATTAGAGCCTGTTTCCCGGTGCAAATCGCCAATTTTTGCCTCAATTTCATCCAAGCGCTTTTGCAAGCGGCTGACATCGCCGTCAGGAAAATTTCGCAGCTTATTGTGAATATCGTCTAACTGATTTTCCACCCGAGAAAGTTCGGTTCTGTCGCGGCTGATATTGCCTTGCTGTCGGTCAATTTCATCCCAAAAATCAGCCACTTGCCTATCAATTTCATTTACCCGATCGCTAATCCGAATAGTTGTTTCTTCCACATCGCCAACACCCGCCTTATCCATCCAACCGCTAACCTGTTGGCGAGACTCAGAACCCTCCACTAATTCCGCACCGCAGATACACCGCTGCTGCGCTAATAACTCTTCCAAAAACGGCCGCTGAATCCCCGAAAGCAACGCGCCTTTTTCCCGCAAACCCCCTACAATCACTTCAAATTCAGCCGCCGCATCCGACAGAAATACCGCGTAACCGCGCATAGAGATTGAGCGTTTGAGAGTATCTGTAGCCTGTACGATTTGTTGCTTAAATAAATTTTTCTGCATTTCCAATTCGTCTCGCAACTTTTGTAAATCCGCAGCACCGCTAAGTTCCAACAAGTTACCATTAACTGCTTTTTTTAACTCCCCTTGGTTCTCCAATTCCCGCTCGATTTCTACTTGTCTGCTCGAAAGTTGCTCAGCTTCTTGCTCAATTTTTTGCTTATCTTTTAAAAGTTTCTTAGTTTCAGCATTACCAATTATATTTAAATCGGTCTCTAGAGATCTTTTTGCTTCTAGTAAATGCCGGATCGATCGATTCAATACTTCCACCCCCAGCAACTCCTTAGTAGCTTCCGCAATTTCTGCCTTTTTGTCATAGCGGACAATTTGCTCGATTCGCTCCCCGTCAAAAAAGAAATATTTATGTAAACTTTCCGGCAAAATCCGCCCGATAATATCATCGGGATGCTGATCCGGCTTCAGCCAGAGACCGTTATCTTTTGCTACATTCAGAAACAATTCAGCCTTGCCATGTTCTACAGTGTTTTCACTTTTATAAGCACGACAAATTCGTCTTGCTTGGTAGCGCGTACTGTCGTGTTCAAACACAATCTCCGCCCAACAACCTACGGCTTTTCCCATTTCCGCCTCAGCCAGAGCGCGCTTGTTTACTAATTGTTCTTCCGCCGCAAAAGCCGCGCTAAATTTTCCGTAAAGCACCCACGTAAAGGCATTCATTAAAGCCGTTTTTCCAGCGCCATTATTCCCGTGAATTACTGTAATGTTTTGCCCGCCCCAAGCTAGTTTAATTTCGGGACTTTTGCCGTAAAATTGACGAAAGTTGCACAGAGTAATTGAGATTAACTTCATACAATTGCTTCCTTAATAATTTTTAAAATGTCATCGTTAATGTGGCGGGGAGCTCTCATGTACAACTTATCTTTTTCAATTTCCAATACCCGCTCAATAATTTGTCGGACTTCGGGCGACGCGCTAGTAATAGGTTGCTGTACGTCGCTGAATTCCTGATGAGTTTGATAAGGAGAACGCTTTTCTGCTAAAATGCTTGTCGGTACGGCTGCGATCGCACTATCTTCATATCTAAATGCCATAATCAAATTTTCATTCAGATTTTCAGTCATATTTTTTTTGCAAATATTAAAACTAACAACTAAAACCGCGCTCAAATAATTCTCTCTTCTAAAACATAAACCTAACCTTAATAAATGTCAAATGTCTAATAGCCCGTAACGCTTCTGAAGTTGCAGCAATTTCACTCTAGCTTCCCCAGCATTGTCGGCTAAATCGGCAAATTCCAAGAACCGCTTCAACTCTTTTCGCAGCAAATTGCGCTCGACTTCTAAGGTTTCTCTGCCCAAATCTGGAGGCAAAACTATCATGTCAAATAAAGTTGCTCTTTCCTTCCCCGGATGCGGTCGCAAAATCCGTCCTCGGCGCTGAATAAACTGGCGCGGATTGCTGCTGCTTGCTAAAATTACAGCATTGCGAATTGCTGGAATATCCACGCCTTCATCCAAACAGCGAATCGCGACTAAACCTTGCAATTCTCCACTCTCAAATTGCTGACGCAATCGTTCTCTTTCTGCTAAAGGAGTTGCCGCTGTATAAGTGTTAACTCGGTAGCCTAATTCTGAACCCAATAACTTCGCGGTTTCTGTTAGTTGGCGGTTGTTATTTCGGCGCGCACTTCCTTCGATCGCACCGTCGCCGCAGTAAAATAAAGTGTGGGCTGTGTCGAGACGGTGAATCATTAATTCTCGCAAAGCTACTAATTTATTAGCCGCCGCTCCAATCAACCGGGCTCGCTGCATTAATAAAGTCGTTAAAGCATCGTTTTCTTCTACTTTTTCATCGCCCCAAAGTGCCCAGCCAATTTTTTGAGTTAAGCGGGAATACTTGCGGGTTTCGGCTTCTGTCAATTCTACTAAAATTGGATAGTATAAATAATGTACTAATGCTTTTTGGCGGATGGCGTCGGCTAAAGTGAGTTCCGGCTGCAAAACAGGGCCGAAATAATCTAAAATAGCTTCGGTTCCTTGTTCGTCGAAATGCCTTTCTGGGGTGGCGGAAAGGGCGAGTCGCAGTCCAATATTGCGCGGCAAACTTTCTCCTAAACGGGGCGCGCCTAAGTTGTGAACTTCGTCTCCAATAATCAGGGTTTTTTCTGGGAAATAGCGCAGTTGCGATCGCAAACTATCTCCCATTAAGGTAGCGTTAGTAGTGATGATTGTGAGAAATAGCCGATCGCCCGATCGCACTTCATACAAACCCGCAGCCAGCTTCTTCTGCCAACTGCGGGCGCTATCAAAAGCTAAAATAGGTTTTAAACCAAATTTCTCGGATTCGCGCGCCCATTGATTCACTAGGTGGCAGTAAGGGCAAATTACGAGCAGAACTTGCAGGTTAATTTTGTTGTATAATTCAGTGGCGATCGCCAGCGCAGTAATCGTCTTGCCGCTACCGGTCGCCATTTTCAGCGTACCGCGTCCCTGATTCGCAAACCAATTAGCAACCGCCACTCGCTGATACTGTCGCAATTGCAGCGATGGCGGCATCTTCGGAAACCCAAATTGCGAATTATTAGCCGTTGAGCGATTCACCTTTAAATGCCGTTAGATGCAATATTCCCTATACTCAACTGTAACTCATGGGCGATCGAAACTTAACAGCCCAAACAAATCATCCGCCGACAGTTGCAAATCCGACAGCACATCGAGCACAGGTAAAATATCCTGATTCTCTTTCGCCTCTGGTTGCTGCTGCGGTTTAAAAACAAGAACTAATTTTTCGGCCGGGTCAATCAACCAACCCAGTTTAGCATTGTGATTTAAGCAAAACAAAATATTATTAATGACCCGAGTTGGATTTTGATCCGGCGATAAAATCTCAATTGTCCAATCCGGCACACTTTCAAACCTATTTTCTATTTCTCCATTAGCATTGAAAGGAATGCGCGACCACTCAAACACTGCTATATCGGGAACAAGAGAACGTCCCCCAAAAGTGCAGCGCAATTCTAGAAACGCATAAGCTAACTTCTGCGGTTTGCCAACTCGATTAATAACAGATGGAAACTCGAATTGTAACGTACTGTGTTTTCCTTGCGGCATAGCTTTTTGATAAATTTGACCGTCAACATACTCGCTAGCCGGCTTAGTCTCTGGCAATAGCAGAAACTCTTCCAGAGAAATCTTTGACGGAGACTGAATTGACGTTACCATAAGCCATTAACCCCTCAACAACTCAACTGCCGTCTTAAAAATTCATATCGCTGTCAGTTTCCCAATCAGCACAACTCTCCGATTCCACACCAGTAGGGTGCATCGCACAAACCAACAAATTGCCACCGTAAACTTGACCGTGATAGTTGCGACAACCGCGACAAGCCGGCTGCTGCGTCGGCGAGGGGTCTACATAAGTAACCATCGACAAATCTATCTCATCAAACTCCGGGTCGAAGTCGCGGCAAATTTCAATTATCGGTTCGATAAATTCATTAAATAAACCGTCAAATTCATTGAAATAACCGTCAATGTCGTTAATCAGATTATTTTGTACTTGTTCAGTAAACTCTTCCGACATTTTTGCCAAAACGTCCAGCATTTCGACAAACTCTTCGCCCATTTCGCTGAAAAAATGCTCTACTTCAGAAACAGCATTTTCCATTACTCCAAAAAAATCTTTAGACCAATCTTCCATGAATTTGACAGCTTGGTATTACAAAATAATTTACAGACAGGTGTAGCCAGCCTCATGCGAAGCGATCGCACCTACTTTCAATTCTATTACCTATTGCCGGATATCCGTCCACATCTGACAGGGCAGATATTTAAAAAGGGAACTCAAGAGTATTATCCTGAGTTCCCTTCATGCTTTGCTGCGCGAGCTTTTTCTAGCTTAATCCCGCTTCAGCCGCCGCAATTCGTCTTGTAAATTCTGCACCTGTTCGCGGAGCTTGTCTACGCCGCCAGTTTCTTTGGCATCTTTTGGCGAAACCTCTTCTTCCTCCGAAACAATTTCAATACGCCGAGGTTCAGCCGGTTTTTTGTCGCCAGCCGATTCTACGGGCTGCTGCTGCTGAGCCTGTTGTACCATATCGTCAACAAAGCGACGGGCTTCTTCCGTTGACATCTCGCCCCGCTTCACTAATTCGTCTGCCAGCTTTTGGGCTTCAGTGCGTAATTCAGTTAACTTGCTGCCAGCTTTTTCACCAGCGTAGGAAGCTAGCCCGACACCAAGGTAAACTGCTTTCTGTAAAATATCTCCGAAACCAGGCATAGGAACTACACCTCATAAAACTGGGTGAACCGGAGACCACGCCTATTACAAGCATCCCGTGTTGCTGCTACCTTCCGGTCCTGACAAGATTTGGGCGTTGGAATCGCGTGGATCCAGTTCATTTATGAGTATAACACAGTTATTTATTCTTCGACCACACACCAGTGATAAATTTCATAAACAACGCAACCGTTCTTCACCAGCGGGTCTTCAGCGACGATCGCCTTCGCCTCATCCATCGAACCAGCCTCAAACAGCAACATACCGCCGCCCCGCCGCGCCCAGTAGCCAGTTTTCGCTCGGTGTCCTTTAGAAATCAACTCTCGGACATAAGCTCTGTGAGCTGGCACGTATTGGTCAAAGACAGGCTTTTCGACAATTCCTTGCTCAATTTTGACAAACCAAGGCATTTTTATTTGGGATTTTAGATTTTATATTTTAGATTGGGAATGGGTGATCAGCCATGGGATCTAGGGCAAATGCTCTCTATTCCATTTTGCACCATTCTTTCTTAACTGCGATGTTATCCGATGAACCAGTCAAAACAGCGATTTTTTATTGCCATAGTGCCGCCTCCCGATATTGAACAGCAGATTAATGAGATTCAACGGTATTTTGCGGAACACTACAACAGCCACGGTGCTTTGAATTCGCCGCCGCACATCACGCTGCAACCTCCTTTTCACTCGTTAGCGGAGGATGTTCCCCAATTAGAGGAAAGTTTGTACCAGTTTTCTGTAAACCGGCTGGCCATTCCCATTACTCTATCCGGTTTTGCTGCTTTCGCACCCCGCGTCATTTACGTTGATGTTGTCAAATCGCCCGAATTGCTGGAAATTCACAAAGATTTGATGAGTTATTTGGAGGCAAATTTGGGAATTGTCGATCGAGTTTCTCAAAGTCGCCCATTTGTACCGCACATGACAGTGGCTTTTCGCGATTTAACTAAGGAGAATTTTCATACGGCTTGGTTAGAATTTGCAGGGCGATCGCTCCACTTTGAATTTACCGCTTCGGCGTTAAATTTACTGCTTCACGACGGCAGCCGGTGGAACATCAGCAAGAAATTCCCGCTTGCAGCCGAGCCTCCAACAATCATAAATCCATCCTAAACACTCTCCATTCTCTTTCTTCTCTTTCTTCGCGTCCTTCGCGTCTTCGCGGTTCGTTTTCCCAAAAAAACTTGTTAGCAAACCGTGATTAATATGAGATATGGTAAAACAACTATTACAAGTTTGTAGTGAGCAATTTACTCCTCACTACAAACCTGTTTAAAATTAAAGAGCGTCACAGCTTACCTATCGCTCTTATTCGGAGTTGCAAGTGCCACAGTTCCGTAAACCGAAATTCCCGACTCTTCCAATATTTTAATTGCCGACTTAACCGTAGTACCGCTAGTGTAAATATCATCAACTAACAGCACGCGATCGCGCGGGCGCCGGCGAGTAAAATCTTTCCCCAAACTTAAAGCATTTTTCATTTCCGCTTGTCGCTGCTGTGGCGTCAGAGCGAATAAAGCCTGAGTATTTTTCACCCGCTCCAAGCCGTGCCGCTGCAAAGGCAAACCAGTCAGCTCGCAAAAACTTTCAGCCAACAGTTCTGCTTGGTTAAAACCGCGCTCCTTGACCTTTTCTTTGTGCATGGGAATCGGTACAACTGTTAAATTGTCTATAGCTAATTCCGGAAAACTCAGCCAAGCTTCTGCCAGCCAGCCGCCTAGAGGTTTGGCTAATTGCGGATTGCCGTCATATTTCAAAGCTGCGATCGCCCGTTTGAGAGCCCCGCCATACTCACCCCACACAAAAACACGCTGTTCTGAATGCCAAAATCGACCGGGATCGGTTAACTGACATCGCTGAAGTTGCTTGTGACAGTACGGACAAAACTCTCCGGCGGCCGGCCGCTGACAAAGAGGACAGTTAGACTTAAGAAATAGATTGAGAAAAGATTTGACTAATCCCGTCCATTGTCGCTTGTTCATCCTAAAATTGTAGTAAGTGATTAATGGGAAAAACTCTCAAATTCAATCAGTTTCCACCGACAGGCTCGCAGCGTGAAAAACCTCTACTGGTTAGACAAAATTCAACCTTCAGACCGAGATGCAGTGGGAGAAAAAGCATTTTACTTGAGCTCTTTGCTCCAGAAAAATCATCCTGTTGTACCGGGTTTTGTCGTGCCGGCTCAAACATTTTGGCAGTTTTTAGAGTCGATCGAGTGCCTAGAACCGCTGTTTGCTGACTGGCCAAACTCTTCCCTGCACTTGAATGTCGATGAACCCAGACAACTGCAATCGATCGCCCGCAGCATCCGCCACCAAATCCTCGCCGGCAAACTGCCAGATTCACTGCTCTCCACCCTAGAGTCTGCTGTTTCTCAACTCAACTCACAGTCCAACTTAAACTCCACAGCCTTAATTTTTCGCCCTTCCCTGACTTCCTGGAACCCGAAAACATTCGGCATTCTGGAATCTCAGGCAGTACGGGCAGAACCCGAAGCCATTGGGGCCGGACTCAAACGAGCTTGGGCAGAAATGTTCAGAGCCCGAAGTCTATTTTACTGGCAGCGGTGCGGCCTGCGGGTACAGCAAATCAATCCCGCAGTTTTGGTGCAGCCACTTCAAGAAGCGATCGCCGCAGGCGAGGTAAAAACAAAGGGGGGCGCACAGTGGGAAATCCAAGCCACCAGCGGTTTGGGATTGTCCCTCGCTAGGGGAGAAACCATCCCCGATTACTATCAAGTGCAGCCAGAAACAACCGCCGTTAAATTCCAGCGGATCGGTTACAAAACATTAGCCTACAATCTCAAAGTCGGCGATGGAGAACCGAAAAAAAAACTGCATATCGGCAAGTTTTCTGCTTTCCCAATTCCCGATTCTCCATTTCTAATTCATGATTGGGGTGACTGTTGCGTGCAAGTTTTAGCCCTGGGAGAGGAAGCACAAACAGAATACATTTTAGAGGAAGCGCAACTGCAAGAAATTATTGAATTGAGTAAAAAAGTGAGCGCAGAATTTGACTCGGATTTAATTTTGGAGTGGACGCTAAACCAGGCAGCAAACAGCGGCGAACAGCAGTTTTATTTCACTCAAGTTCGTCTTGTGAAAGGGGAAAAAGTCGCGCCACTAGAGGAAAATTCGATCGCCCGAGAGCACCCAAACTCGATCGCCCCAGCCAGAACTCCTGCGATACTCAGAGGTGTGGGAGCAGCATCAGGAAAAGCCGAAGCAATTGCCCAAGTTATGACTAATTGCCACCCAGAAAACGCGGAATTCTTAGCCGGAGGCATTTTGGTAGCCCGGACAATCGAGCCGAATTGGCTGCCTTGGCTGAAGGTCGCGGCTGGGGTGATTGCGGAACAAGGAGGCATGACCTGCCACGGCGCCATTTTAGCTAGAGAATTGGGGATTCCCGCCGTTGTGGGAGTGGCAGGGGCCACTCGGGCGATCGCCTCGGGCGATTCGGTTTTGGTAGACGGCGATAGCGGAGAAGTTTTTGCCCTCGCCCAACACGATGCGATCGAGACAGGAGACAGCGGCCGACTTCGGGACACAGCAAAAAAGGCAGATGTATACAGTACAGCAGCAAAAATGTCAATAGCCAAGCACCAATCTTCTACCTCCGATCGATCGTCCAATTCCGCACCTAAATCTCGGCAATCTGAGTCTACTCAATATGTTTGGGGTCCACCAACGGCGACTCAACTGCTAGTTAATGTCAGCCAAACAAGTTCGATTGACCGCCTCAAAAATCTGCCAATAGACGGCATCGGATTGCTGCGATCGGAATTAATGGCATTAGAAGCTTTGGACTGTCAAAACCCCAAACTTTGGCTACAAGACGGTCGCCAATCGGAATTTGTCGATCGCATGGCGGATTGCCTCAGCTTATTTGCTGCTGCGGTTTCGCCGCGGCCAATATTTTATCGCTCTCTCGATTTACGCGAGTCAGGCGCCCACGGCAGTTTCAGTTATACCTTTGAACCGGAATTATTTGATTGGGAACTCTGCGTCCTTCAAAAAGTCTGCGAGTCAGGCCATACCAATGTTAATTTAATTTTGCCTTTCGTGCGCTCGGTTGACGAGTTTATATACTGCCGACAGCGCTTAGAAACAGTTTGGAAAAACCGCTCAACCGAGTTTCAAATGTGGATTATGGCGGAAGTTCCTTCGGTGTTATTTTTATTGCCAGATTACGTAAAAGCAGGAGTTCAAGGAATTTCCATCGGCACCAACGATTTAACCCAATTGCTGTTAGGCATTCACCGCCAATCCGACCAGGTAGCAGGTGCTTTCAACGGGCGCGATCGAGCAGTGATGAGGGCGATCGAACAATTAATCAAACAGGCCCGGGCCGCCGGCATTCCTTGCTCAATCTGCGGCGACGCTCCCGCATTGTATCCCGAGACAGTTGAATCCTTGGTGCGGTGGGGAATTTCGTCTATTTCGGTCAATGTCGATGCTGCAGAACAAACTTCCAGGGCGATCGTCCGCGCCGAACAGCGCCTGTTGCTAGAAGCCGCTCGATCGATAATTAACAATTAACCACTCCCGGACTCACTTGACCCCAGAAACCCGGTTTCTACTCTAAATCATGGCTTTGGCAAGCAGCCACCCGCTCAGCAATCGGCTTTCGAGACAACCCGTGCGTCCAGGAATATTAACAACTACAGAAGCCCTGTTTCTGAGTAGATATAGCAACCGCCCTGACGGTTAGGAAATCCTTACTTTCTCAAACCCTTGCTTTGATTCCTTTTATTGCTTCTTCCTTCTTCCTTCTTCCTTCTTCCTTCTTCCTTCTTCCTTCTTCCTTCCACTAACATCCGATTTTAAAGCTAGGATAGAAATATCACCACATCTTGACCCGGAGGTACAAACCGTGAAATCAAAAATTATTGCAACCGCAGCAATACTTGCCACCCTGACCTTTCTGCATCCTCACCCAGCATTATCTCAACCTGCAACTGACGGTGGCAAAAAACCCGGATTCTGGCAACCTCAAGCGCAGGTTGACAATACTCGCAACATTACCCTCAGACTGTTAAATGAAACTGGATTAAACCTAGAATACGGTCAATCAGGTGCCAGCTTGTCATCCTTGCCCGTCGGAACCAGCAAAAACATCATTGTTCGTATCAGCAATCGCACCGGGGACATTGCCAATATTCCGATTAATACCACAGGAGGAACCGCAACTTTGAAATACGACTATAACGTTGACTCGCAGACAAACCTTGTGACGATTCGCATCACCAGATCAGATCCCCGCACTAGGCAAGACCGCTCAGTTTATATTGATGAGAAAGGGCGAGTTTACTCTTTCTAAGACTAACGCTCATCAACCCGGTTTCTCCTGATAAATTTTGCTTTTAGCAGCGAGGTATCGCGGAAGAAATCGGGTTTCTAGACTAGCGTGCATAAATTCTCTCTTTCTCAAAAAGTTATGAATCAAGTGCAGCCCGCAAAGAATCGATGTTTTTGTGCAGCGGATTTGACATTGCATCCCCAAAATCAACTGCTGCTAGCAATTCGGCGCTAGTGGCGCACTGGTGCATCAGGTGGGTTCCGACAGGATGCCAACCGCCGCATCGCGGACTAATATCCGTCGTTTCTCTTGATACCTGCGCCTCGATTTCCCTCTTCTTTCGGTTTAGCTTTGTTCACTCGCAAGGGGCGCCCCATCCACTCTGCACCGTCTAATTCGGCAATTGCAGCGTCTTCTTGGGAATCCTCCATCATCTCAACAAATGCAAAACCGCGCATCCGACCGGTTTCCCTGTCGGTAGGCAAGACAACTCGCTTGACTGTGCCGTATTCTGCAAATACTGCTTTCAGGTCTTCTTCGGTGGCGCGGTAAGACAGATTTCCAATGTAGATAGTCATGTCGATCGAACTGAACTTGTGGTGCTATACATAATAACCTGTTAATTTAACTGTCAAGTGCTATCTACCATACAACTGGGCAATCGACTTTGACTAAAAGGGTTTGCCGCACTGACCAACCCTTGGTACTGGCTGCAATAGTTAGCTCAATCAAAACTCATATCCTCACTCATCCGCAGGGGGAGTGAGGATATGAGTTTTGGGGTTGCGAGGACTCCTACCCCTGAACAATATTTGATTTTAATCAGATCACTGATGGGTGGGCGACGAATCACCAAGCATCTTCTGAAACAAAGCGACTAACAAGGTCTAATATATTAGGTTGCTTTGGATCGCGAGCGTTGATATAGCGGTTCTCAACTTTCGTGAGTTACTTGGCAGTTAATTACCAATTCCCCACTTCTTCCATTCTTTAATCTACAATTTAAATCTGTACCTCATTCACTTGAGAATTGCTATACACATCTAGACAGCCCTTTGAGGAAAGCTACTTCACCTCTCCCCAGCCCTTTCCTAAAGGGGGAGATGTCACCTTCAATCCTGGGGCCAAAATTGGAATTGCAAATGGGAAACGAGGAATGGGACAAATTTTCTCTCCATCTCTTTAATCCCCAAGTTAGGATATTACTTTTCTCAATTAAACTAAAGATGTGAGATTTAAAGCAGCTTTGTTAAGTGTTTGAGTGCCAATTCGACTTTGGGTAATACCGCTGGCTGTTTCCGTTGCTCCTTTATTCAGAAGATTCATCGCATCTACCACTTGCTCAATAGCGATCGCCTGCTGTTTAGTATTCAGATAAATTTGCTGACTGCTGACAACAACACTGTTAATAGCATTAGCGACATTGTTAAAATTATCCGCCGTACCTTCAGTCAATTTCAGGCTATTATCTAAAGTTTTTTTGCCCTCATCTGTTACCGTCACTGTCTTATTAATGGCATTTTTAATATCGTTTACTAAATCATTAATCTGAGCCGACGATTTTTTGCTTTCATCTGCGAGTCGGCGAATTTCCCTCGCCACCACCCCAAACCCCTTTCCTTGTTCTCCGCTGCGTACTGCTTCCACTGTAGCGTTAATTGCCAGCATATTAGTTTGATTAGCCAAATCGCTGACTAAATTGGTAATATTAGCAATCTGATTGGTTTGCTGGCTCAAATGTAAAACTTGCTCGGCGATAGCTCCGACTTTTTCCGTCAAACTCAACATTCCCTGCTGGGTTTTATGCACCACTTTACTGCCTTCTGCTGCCATGTTTAAGACATTACTGGCATTCTCAAGGGCTGACTCGGCTTGCATAGCTGATTGCCTCGATGATGCGCCCAATTCATCCATTGTGGTAGTTGTTTGATTAACAGAAGCAGCTTGTTGTACAGCAATACGTTCCTGTTGCTCAATTGTAGCAGCGATCTCGGTAGAAGAACTGACAATCATATTAATAATACCTTTCAGCGCTTTATCTAAAGGTTTGGCGATCGCTATGCTTAAAGCTATTCCTAAACTAATCGCTGTTAGCGGTCCAACTGTCATCCCCAATAATACAGCTACTTGAGTCTTTCTACTATCAGTTTGTGCGGTTGTATAAGCCTCGTCAGCTTGTTTTCTGTTAGAAGCAGCCACTGCTAAAGTTGATTTTTCCGCTTGAATATATTTAATGCGAATTACCTTAGCTTGCTGACTAAGTTTATTCAAGAGGTTACTAGCTATGTTGGCTCTTGCCATTTCGGGGGACTTACTTTTACCCTGCTTAATTAGTTCTATCTGCAAAGCCAAAGGATTGAAAATTCCCAGTGTTTGAAATTCTTGATTAATTCGCAGGAGTTTTTGATCTTCCTGCTTCCAATCCTCCCAATACTTAAGCATTTGTTGATATAGTGCGTTTTCCTCTGAGGTACGTGGAGTGGCTTCGTATGCTTTAAACCCATCTTGAATCTGCTGCCAAGCCTTGTCCATTCTGTTTAAGGCATCTTGCCTTTCTGTTTGACTGAGTGCCGGATTAATTAGCGCTCTCTCGGATGACTCAATTTGGGTTTGTCCCTCGTTAATTTTCAATAATCCTTCAATACTCGGTAAGTTATTTTTACCGATAGTCTCTATGTGTTGACTGAGATTAGATGTTGAACTCCATCCTACCCAGGCAACTAAAAATACTAAAAGTCCCATAATCAGAAAGGCGCCGATCAGTCTGGTTTGTAAATTCATTTTTCTCAACATACTATTTCTGCTTCCTTCTACTACAGTTATCCTCGCTGCAATCATGAACATATCTTGTATATTATAGCTTTTATCAGGTAGAGCAAGTACCTATTAGGATTTTACCTTTGAGATTTTACATTTTAAAATTAGTAATTAATTGATGAGTAACTCCTGATCCTGAAAGTGACTATCGATTTTGGGTGACGACGCAGTTACGGTAGCTTTTTGGTTGTCATCGTGCTGAATTCATTTTTATAAACCCCTTTAGTCTACAGCTTAAAACCTGGGTTTACACAAACCAAGCCTGCCCACGCCAATTATAAAAAGTGGTAAGATTATAATTAAGTTTGGAGTTCAGAGATAACGCCTTTGTGAGGCCGATGAGGTATCATATTGTTAACTAATTTATAACTGTAAAATATAAAATATAAGATAAATGAACTATAATTCGCTCAAGAGTCACAGCATCACCATAAGTGGAGGAGACGCCCCCTCCACTCACAGCACGTTTGTTTGCCAAGCATCGAAATGATCATACATTACTAGCAAGGAAAGCTTATTATCTTGATTTTAGACAAGAAATTATCTATGTTTATCATTACGGAAGCAATCTCACAAAAATTAATACCTAACTGTTTTTTGGGAGTTCTCACTTTTGTAAAAAAATTACTTAAATCGCCTTCTAAAACCCGTAATATCGCTCGGCGAGCTAATTTATGCGATCGTGCAAAATTAAAGCCGAACAACGGGTAATTTTAGCGCCGAGGGCAAACAAAAAGGATTCAACTATTGAATAACTTCATTCTTAACTGGAGTTTAGACTAAGTAAAATCTCCAGGGGTAAAAAAAGGGAGTCTGAATTGAAAAGCAGACCCCACTTGGCAG
>NZ_JAUBUI010000121.1:0-12847 GCF_036705385.1 Microcoleus sp. B3-A4
TCGCTTCTGTGATTTATTGCGTAAGCGTTGCTTGCCGTAGGCGTCGCATCCCTCTTTAAAAACTGTCCGGAGTATTGAACTAACATATCGATGATCGGCTTTGCATGAATTTGTGGAATGGCTGTGCTACCAATGTGATGTATAGCAACCACATTTTCCTTAAGTGCAAGTGCAATCAGTTTCGACTCAGTTTCAAAGGCGCTGCGCCAATTTGGATCGTGCGGGACGACTTCTACTTTGAAAAAATCTACTTTTATTGACATGGCTGATAATTATTTGCTTGTTTTGTCATCTCATTGATTTACCATCGCATTTAACCGAAACAGATTTTATTATGCCTCATATTTTACGGGCTGCGCCCAAAGCTCTTAAACATACGGACAACGGGGAGGAACTGACTGTTTGGGAGAGAAATTTCAAACCGCTCAATCACCTGATAGTCAAATTTTGTGTAAAATGGCTTTCCCGCCAGCGTCGCAATCATCTCAACTTCCTTAAATCCAGCACGCTCAGCAGCCAGTTCACATACTCGCATAATCTGACTTCCAATTCCTCGACGTGCCCATGCTGGATGAACAAAGAATGCACGAATCTTTGCCGAGTCGCTGTCTGGGTTGAGCAGGCTGTCTTCTGGATTATTTTTGCCTGAATCACCTCCATAAAGCGTTTTACGCTTACTCCAACCACCGCAACCAACAATTTGGTGATTGTTCTGAGCAACAAAGTATGTTTGGTCTAGAATCAGTTGAGTATCAACCCCAAAAACTTTGCCCAGTGCGCCTTCAATCTGCTCTGAAGTGTAGTAGCCTGCTTGCAAAGCTCTAGCAGAATCAGGAATTAAAGTTGTCAGCTTAGGAATGTCTTCTAAGGAAGCTAATCGAATACAAAAATCCATTGAACCGATCGGCTAAACAAATCGCTCTCTTAGTTTGTCACATCCGTGAAAGCGGCAAGGCAGCGATCGCCCGTTAGCGAAGCCCTCGAAGAGGAGCGCCCACCCCCAGCTTTAAGCGAACACCCAAATCCCTCCGCCTCGCCCTTTTTTTCATTTGGTCACAGGCTATGATTGACGGTTGGCAGCTTTTGAGAATCTAAATGCTAAACACAAATACAATTATTTCCAGCCTGCTGTTATTTATCCCAGTTTCCATCGCCGGACACTTTCTCGGCTGGGAATCCTCCACAATCTTCATCACCTCGGCTTTAGCCATCATCCCCCTAGCCGCGTGGATGGGGACGGCCACCGAAGAAATCGCCGTCGTCCTAGGTGCCAATTTGGGGGGTTTGCTGAACGCTACCTTCGGAAATGCCACGGAACTGATTATCGGCATCGTCGCCCTCAACGCCGGACTAATAGATGTTGTCAAAGCCAGCATCACCGGTTCAATTATGAGTAACCTGCTGCTGGTGATGGGATTGGCGATGCTGCTGGGCGGTTTGCGCTACAAAGAACAAGATTTTCAGCCGACAGTCGCCCGGTTGAATGCTTCAGCCATGAACTTAGCCGTGATTGCCATTTTGGTGCCAACTGCAGTTAATGCCACCTCTATTGGCATCCCTGCAGCAACTATGCAGAACCTCTCTAGCGCTGTTGCTGTAGTGCTGATTGTCGTCTACGTGCTGACGCTGCTGTTTTCGATGAAAACCCACAGTTATCTGTACGATGCAGGGGTGGCAGAAATAGAAATGCTTGAAGAATTAGCCGAAAGTAACTTAGCACCAGACAGCCCTGACCACAAAGTCAATCTGCCGCTGTGGATTTCGGTGCTGTTGGCCTGTACCCTGATGGTAGCTGTCGAGTCGGAACTGTTGGTGGGTACTCTCGAAGAAGCGACAGCGCGTTTGGGACTGACATCACTGTTTACCGGGGTGATTTTAGTGCCGATTATTGGCAATGCAGCCGAACATACGACGGCGGTGACGGTGGCGATGAAAAATAAAATGGATTTGTCAGTTTCTGTGGCCGTGGGTTCGAGTTTGCAAATTGCTTTGTTTGTTGCGCCGGTGTTGGTTTTGGCAGGTTTTGTCTTGGGCAAACCCATGGACTTGAATTTCAACCCGTTTGAACTTGTAGCGGTTGCGGTGTCGGTGCTGATCGCCAATTCTATCAGTTCTGACGGCAACTCAAACTGGCTCGAAGGTACTTTGCTGTTGGCAGCTTATACGGTTTTGGCGCTGGCGTTCTACTTCCATCCGGTAATTGAGGGACTTGTTTAAAAGGCTTTCTTCTGCTGAAGGAAGAGGGAAGAGGGAAGAAGGAAGAAGGCAGATTTTTTCACTCCCCCACTCCCCCACTTCCCTACTCTCACTTCTTTCTTCGAGAGTGGTGGTTGCGATCGTACAATTGAAATGTAGCTGCTCTCTCGTTATTAGTTCTGGTGTGTTTGTACATTATTTGCTGTCATCAGGGATTTGTGGCCTCGATCGGCTGTGACAAACAACAAAACCTTTGGCCTCAACCCGATCGTTAGAGCGCAGTGCCACCGGTTATACAAAAACACGGGATGCTCAAGTCAAGCGAGACTAAAGCCTCCCTTGACTTCAGAGGGGCTGCAAGATTTCAATCAAGGGTGCTCATGAGTCTTTTACTAGGTGTGCTACGATCGTCATAAGTTGAAAATTGAGTCTAACCAGACAACGTAAAACCTCGTACTCTTATTGTTGAGTACGTCGTCCCACAAACACGGTGTTGCCGTCTAGGAAAACTCGTATTTGAACAAAAACCGAACTAGATAAAGAGGACTAATCAAATACGGTATGCCATACCGGAATTAACGATTTTAGAGAAGACACCTCTAATGCGGCTTGAGTAATCTTGTCAAAGCAAGTAACGCAAGCTGAATCAAAAATCTCCCTCACCAAGAGTACACACAGGTTAATCTAATCGTTTAATACTTGATTAAACTTCCTCCGAGCTGCTGATGACAAGCATATTGACAGAGGCGCAGTTTTGTGCAACATTCTCAAAATAATGCCCAAAATCAGCAGGAAAAATTTTCTGGAAGAGTAAACGACGGTTGATTTAAAACTGACTAGCCTATAAAAAGGTCGAACGGGATACCACGATTCGTTAAATTGGTTGAAAATAATGGTTAAACAATGGCTAAAAGCTTCCAAAATAATAAGTAGTTGTACAGACTTCAAAAATAGGGTGCTGCTCCACCCGAATTTACGCCTGTGGACAAGTAAGAGCCGACTCTCTTGGCAGAAGCAGGAATCAGACCCTCTAGAAAATACTTCTAGTTGAATGGTGAAGCTTAGATAAGTTTAGCCAAGTTTTGTATAGCAGTGTCAAAGTAAAACTTGATAGAGCAACCTCAATCAGGGTTATGTGGCTTCTGTGAGTTATTGCCTCAATCCCAAATGTCCGAATCCCTCCGATCCAGCCAACTCTGGCAAATCCGTGTGTATCCACTGCGGGTCTGAACTTTTGTTGCAAGGTCGATATCGGCTAGTCGCGCCTCTCGGAGGCGGCGGCTTTGGCAGAACATTTGAAGTGGACGACAACGGCGCCCGAAGAGTGCTCAAAGTCCTGCTCAAAGAACATCCCAAAGCTGTAGAACTGTTTAAGCAAGAAGCCGACGTGTTAGTCAGGCTAAGACATCCAGGTATTCCAAAAGTCGATCGCGACGGTTATTTTACATTTACGCCCGCTCACAGCACAGAGTCTTTTCACTGCCTGGTGATGGAGAAAATTGCTGGGGCCAATTTGCAAGACTGGCTGAAACATCGGGGCCGCCCCATCAGTCAAGAACAAGCTGTGAACTGGCTCAAACAACTGTCGGAAATTTTAGACCAAGTTCACCGCCTCAACTATTTCCATCGGGATATCAAGCCGCACAATATTATGTGCAAGCCAAACGGGCAGTTAGTGCTGATTGACTTCGGGACTGCTCGGGAAGTGTCGGCGACTTATTTCGCTAAGGTGGGCCAGGGGCAAAATGTGACTGGTATTGTTTCCCCGGGCTACACGCCGCCGGAACAAACTAATGGTAAGGCTGTTCCGCAGTCAGATTTTTTTGCTCTGGGCCGCACTTTTGTTTATTTGCTGACTGGAAAGCCACCGACTGCGTTTCCAGAGAACCCGCGCACGGGCAGATTAATGTGGCGCAAAGGAGCTCCTCAGGTTTCCGACGCCGTGGCTAATGTAATCGATTATCTGATGGCGCCTTTTCCGGGAAATCGACCTCAAAGCCCGCAGATGGTTTTGCAGTGCTTGGAGGAAATTAATCTCGACGGCGCGGAAAGTCAGTTGCCTACTCAGTTGCCGACGACGGGGCAAACTAAACTTCGCGCAACTTCCGGGACGCCTGAGGTGAAGAAGCAGACTTCTGTAAACCGCCTCAGACCTCTGAATTCGGGATTGAAAAAGACCGAAAAAGATGTTTTTGATTGGAAAAAGAAGTTGCTGGCGGGCACGGCTGTTTTGATGGTGAGTATTGGCGCGTCTCAAATTTACGGTTCGCTGCGTTACGGGGTGTTTCCGGCAAACCCGGTGTGGCTGCTTTCTACCTTACCTAGCACTCATCTTTTGCAAGGAAGGTTGGATAATGTCGAGAGTGTAAATGCGATCGCCCTGTCGCCTGACGGTCAACGTTTGGTCAGCGCAAGCCTTGGGACGATTAGAATTTGGAATGTGAGGACGGAACGCCTCCTGGTGCCGCCTCTCGATTTGGTGCATTCTAAAAAATCGGTCAATACCGTGGCGGTGAGTCCGGACGGCTCGATTGTTGCCAGCGGGGGCGGCGACAATAATGTGATTCTCTGGGATTTGAAGACGGGGCGACGGATGCGGACGATTCCCGCTCACAAAGCCGCCGTCAACGCGATCGCTTTTAGCAGGGACGGTAAAACTCTCGCTAGTGGCAGCGATGACAAAACTATTCGCTTGTGGAATGTCAGAACCGGCAGCAGGTTGCGGACTTTGAGCGGCCACGCCGGAGGAGTAAACGCCATCGCTTTGAGCCGGGACGGTAAAACTCTGGCTAGCGGCAGCGATGACAAGACTGTGCGTTTGTGGAATCTCGGCACCGGAGAAGTCAGAAGAATTATCACAGGTCACGGGGGCGCGGTTAATGCTGTGGCTTTTAGCCCAAACGGGAAAATTGTGGCTAGCGCTAGCACCGACAATACGATGATCCGTTTGTCGAACGTGCAAGACGGGAAGCGCACCCGCACTTTAAAAGGGCATTCGAGCTCGGTGAGGACGATCGCCTTTAGCCCGGACAGCCGCACTTTGATCAGCGGGGGCGGAGATATTAAAGTTTGGGATTTGAAGACGGGAAAAGAAAGAAGCACTCTTTCTGGTCACAGTCAGTTTGTGAGTTCTGTTGCTATTTCCACCAAAGATAGCAAGACTTTTGTGAGCGGCAGTCCCGATCGCACTATTAAGATTTGGCGAATGCCATAGTCCTACTATTTTAGATTTTAGATTGAAGAGTCGAGGCGATCGAGAAATCCCATCCCGACTCCGACGTGGCAGTCTGGGCATTGCCCGCCCTACAACTGTTACTTGCCGCAATTGGCAAAAGTAGAAAACAGGTTAAATTCTGTAACTCTCCACGCTTGCCATGTCTGCGCGCCAGCAAAAAGACTGTACCTAGTTATGCTTTTATCGCTGTCCACATAACTTTGCCAACTTAATGAAGCAACAGTTGGATACTGGGCTGGAAACTCCCCTGGTATAGGACTTACTTGGGAGCTCATGTTCCATCCTACTTGCTTGCTAAATTCTTTAATTTGACCTTCGCAAGTTCGACAGCTAGAACCGCCCACTTTCTGCCAAATCTCTAACTGTGGAGTCAATCCATATTTGCCATTGCTCGATTGCATCCACATTTGATCGATCGCGCGGAGGTTCGGACAAGACAGATTTGCGGAGTTGTTGCGGATCAGAGAGACTGTTTCTTGATCGGCTTCGTACCATTTTTTGGCTTCTAATAAGGATTGAAGTTTGCTAAATTCGCTGTTGCTTTCTTGTGAATTAGCGGTAAATGCTGGTTGCAAAACTGCAAGAAATGTGCCTATTAATGCGAGTGATTGTTTGCCAAGTTTAATCATGACGTTCCTCTGAGCAAAAGTGATTTAACAAATGACCAGTTTACCATCTATCTCTAGACAGAGATGAAATCTTCAGAGCCGATGAGGTTTGGAGCAACGCCTGTCAAAGAAGCTAAAACTTCACCGCTGCTGGCTACTCTAATTAATGTGCCGTCCGTTCCAGGGGAAATTGATAGCTGTCCGAAGGTCAAGCCATTGATTAATTGAATAATATCTTGACCGTTGGCGAAATCAGAGATGGTATCAACTCCCAATCCCGCACCTAAAACAAATACATCGTTGCCCGCGCCGCCGACTAGAATATCGTTGCCCAAACCGCCGTTGAGGGTGTCAAAACCTTTGCCGCCAAACAGGTTGTCGTTGCCGCCACCCCCGACAAGAATATCGTTGCCTTGTCTGCCGGTGAGTGCGTCATCGCCGTCTAAACCGCTGATATTATCGCTGCCGTTCGTGCCTGTCAGGTTGTCGTTGCCGGGAGTGCCGTTGATGAGGTTTGGAGAGTTATTGATGCCGCCTGGAGCACTGCCGGTGTCAGAAATAAAGAGGTCTGGGCCGTTGTTGGTATCTCCCGGCACGAGATTGGCTGCAAAAGATGAAAACGCTACTTTCTGCCCGTTGGCGGAGATGGAGGGGAACTCGGAGTCGCTGTTCCCCTGATTGCCTGCTGAGTCAACAGAGACGCGGGTGGTGGTATTGCTTGACAAGTCCCGCACGAAGATGTCCTCGCTATCGTTAGTGTCCCCCGGCACTATGTTGGAGGCCTCAGAGGAAAACGTCACAAACCGCCCGTCAGCGGAGATGAAGGGAGTGTAGAAGTCTTCGTTCCCCTGATTGCCTGTTGAGGAAATAGAGACGCGGGTGGTGGTATTGGTTGACAAGTCCCGCACGAAAATATCGGTAGTATTATTTGTGTCCCCCGGCACGAGGTTGGTGGCATCAGATGAAAACGCCACAAACCGCCCGTCAGCAGAAATAGAGCAGCGGGAGGAGGAGTCGTTCGCGCGATCGCCATTGGAACTCACAGAGACAAGGGTAATGGTATTTGTCAACAAGTCGCGCACGAAAATGTCGCGACTGTCGTTAGTATCCCCAGGCACGAGGTTGGTGGCCAAAGAGCGAAATGCCACAAACCTTCCGTTGGCTGAGATGGAGGGTAATTCAGAGTCGTTGTTCCCCCGATCGCCGCTGGAACTCGCAGAGAGCAGAGTGGTGGTATTAGTTGACAAGTCGCGGACGAAGATGTCGGTGCTATTGTTAGTATCTCCCGGCACAAGGTTGGTGGCATCAGATGCAAAGGCGACAAACCGCCCGTCACCTGAGATGGAGGAGCGCCGGGACAAGCTGTTTCCCTGATTGCCTGCTGAGCCAACTGAGACGCGGGTGGTGGTGTTAGTTAACAAGTCGCGCACGAAGATGTCGCTCTGATTGTTAGTGTCCCCCGGCACGAGATTGGAGGCATCAGATTGAAACGCCACAAACCTTCCGTCCGCAGAGATGGAGGGGTCGTAGGAGCTGTCGTTCCCCGGATTGCCTGCTGAGTCAACAGAGACGCGGGTGGTGGTATTAGTTAACAAGTCGCGCACGAAGATGTCGTCGCTATTGTTAATATTATTGTTCGGAGTTCCGATTTGGAAGATGGATTGGTCAAGTGTAAACGCCACAAACCGGCCATCACCGGAGATGGATGATGAGACCGAGTAGCGGTTCCCCTGCACATCGCCTGCTGGGTCAGAGATGCCTGTAGAGTCTACAGGAACGCGAGTAATAATCATAAGCCCTGACATTTAAGAGTACAAGTTTGGAGATGCCGTGCGGTTGATTGACATCATTCAATAACCAGCTCTCAAAGTCAATTCATAAAATTCATAACCTTGACTTCATAAAAGTCATATTTATCAACAAATATTACCAACAGTAGACAAAATAGCCAAACTCATATGCAGTCAGCGAGGTAATGATACTTGCTCCCGAATTAATGAAGTTTTCTGTATTGCAAAATCTAATAACTAATTCCCCGCCCGTTTTTCGCAAATTCATCAACTGTTTGCTGGGACAATTCGTGAACTGCGATCGCCTGCAACACGTCAAAAGGCAATGTCAAATGATGTGCTCCAGCTAATAAAGTCTTTACCGCTTCTTCCGGCGATTTAATGCTAGCTGCCAAAATTTCAGTATTAGTTCTCTGCAACACATTTGCCATATCCCGCACTAAGGCAAAACCGTCTCCCAACAATCTGGTGGCGCGATTCACATAGGCGATCGCATATTTGGCCCCCGCTTCTGCTGAGACAACTGCTTGTGATGCGCTGTATATCGCCGTCACCGCGCAAGGAATGGACGGTGACAAATGCGCTACTGCTTGGAAACCAGCCGCCGTTGCTGGAACTTTCAAAACTGTTTGCTGTCCAATTAATTCAAAAGCCGCTTTTCCTTCTGCTACCATGCCATCAACATCAGATGCCATTAGCTGATAGTACACTTCCCCAGGAATCAGTTGTGCCAGTTGTTTAAGGGTTTGCTCAGGAGATAACTCGCTTTTTGCCAAAAGTGTCGGATTAGTAGTAATTCCCGCTATCCATCCGAACTTGCTCGCCCGTGCGGCTTCCGCTACAATTGCAGTATCAACATAAATTGCCATCGGCTCTACACCTTCAGTTTGTTAATAATTCCCAGACGGTTGCTTGCAGATTGAGATAAATCCGAGCAAAATTAATTGTTAAGCTTTAACAATATCAGAATCTCGGAAATATTACTGTTAAGTAAATATAACAATTCAGTGATGTGCATCATCGGTAGTAGTCCGTGAGTTTTGAATTTAACAGGACTTAGGCTCAGAAATCCCGTTTCTTACAAAAAATTGGTGGAGGACTACATATCTGTGAATAAACCTCGTTTTTGAGGAAAATTGGCTAAGTGCTATTTAAGATAGCTAACAACTGAAATCCCAACTTTTAAGTCAGTTGGTAACTGCGATTGTCTGGTACGGAAAACTTGACTCGCCCAATCCCGGATACAAAGAAATTACATTTGTATTAAGGGTTATGTATGCAATACCTCCAGGAGGTGACTCAGAAAATGACCGAAGAAAAAAATCAGCACCAACAAGTCAGCCTTGAGACATCTTCTGAACAACCTCAGTTGGAAAAGTCAGCAGAAACCGCTGAAGAATTGTCGATAAATGTTAAGTCTGAAACTCTGTCTCAATTGGTTGAAAATAACGCCGAAGAGCGTTTGAAGGCTCTTGGCCGCTTAATGATGGTGAGCCTAACTTGGTCGCTGGCGGGGCTTTCCAAACGCGAGTAAGTTATGGAGCGCTACCGCGTAAGGGCGAGTTATGATTTGTGAGTTTTGTTGTAAGTTTTGTTTAACTCAAAACTTACAACTCCCGGACTTACATAATGTCCGGTTAGTTGTAATAAAACCTGTTTTTCGTGAGGAATAAAGTCCTTGCTCTAAAGACTAAAGTCTTCAACAGAGCACTCATAACTTTTATTTTATTCCTTCAAACGGCCCCAAAAAAGTCGGTTCCGGACGGGTAACTCGCACTTCCCAAAGCGCTTTGAGGACTGCCAAAAATTCGCGGAAACTGTAGTGAATCATGCCCTTATGGCTAAATTTTCCCCAATCCGGCGTTCCTAAGCCGATCGCCTCTATGCCCAACCGGCGACAGGTATAAACAGCGCGGGCTAAGTGAAAGTTTTGGGTAACTAAAACAGCCTGCGTTATGCCAAAAATCTCTTTCGCCCGGTAGCAACTTTCATAGGTGCTAAATCCGGCATAATCGAGAACGATATTATTAATCGGTACGCCCTGGGCTTCGGCGTAGTCCTGCATTGCTTGGACTTCGTTGTAATCGACGGTGCTATTGTCTCCTGTCATCAAAAGTTTGTCCACTCGCCCCGCTTTGTACAAATCGACGGCTGCTTGCACTCGATCGGCTAACATTGGGCTTGGAGTGCCGTCTTCCCAAACTCCGGCACCAAAAACTATAGCAATGGGTTCTGCCGGCACGTTAGCTACATCACTGTAGCGGTAGTTGCTGGTAACAAGTCTGACGTAGTAGTTGAGCGCTAGGGGTATGAGGCCGGAGGTTAATATTAACAGCCCGATAGCAAGGCGCCAGGGAAATATAAAGGATTTAGACGACATAAATTTAAGTTAACATCCTATATAATTACACAAACATACCGCTTCGCGGGTCTAAACATTGTCTAGTTACCGAATTTACATTATATTAACAAAAATATGATTCAACAACAGCCAAACTTTGAATTGCTGGAATCATTATTATGGGAACCCAAAAACGGCTATTTTTTGCTAGACAGACATCTTAAAAGATTAGAGATATCGGCTGATTATTTTAATTTCCCCCTATCGCTAACAGAAGCAAGCAAAGCTTTACAAGCATTAAGTATGACTTGCGGGTCAGTCAAACACAAAATACGGTTAACAATATCTGGTGAGGGAAACATAACATTAGAAGCTCAGACACTAGATAGCGGTATCTTAAAAATCGGTGCATCTGTGGGAATTGCCCGCAAACCGATCGATTCTCAAAACCCATTTCTTTACCACAAGACAACTTACCGATTGCCTTATACAATGGCTTTGGAGTCGCAGCCCGAATATCAGGATGTATTGCTGTGGAATCAAGATGGAGTTATCACCGAATCCACGATCGCCAATATCGCGATCGATACACCCGCAGGGCTCATCACACCTCCCGTCAAGTGCGGTTTATTACCGGGGACGTTTCGTTCTCAACTTTTAGAGGAGGGAAAAATCAGAGAAAAATTAATTACCTTAGAGGATTTGCACAGTAGCCAAACTCTATTTCTCATTAACTCCGTTAGGGGCTGGATACGCCTCAAAAAAGAGGCAAACCGAGATGTTTGGAAAGTTGTAATTAATGGCTGAGATAACGCTTTCAATCGATTTTAGTAGGGTGCAAAATGTGCACCTTACTACTACAGATAGTGTCAAGATTGACTCGTTGCGTAAGTCCTGAAAGTGTTAACCCTAGTGCAACCTATTATGAAACAAATACAACCTTGGCATTGGCGAAAGCTTCCCCTAAATCAGCGCAGCGGATCGGAGATTTTTCAAACTTTATTTCTTGGTAAAACTGCCGATAGCGCAAGCTCAATATCGGATTGTTTCCCCCGCGATATGGCCGTTCTGCTAGAAAGTCCAGTTACATCTTCTACTAAATTGGCACGATATTCTATTTGTGCCGGTTCTCCACGGATAATTGATGGTCAATCTCAGCTATGGACACCGCCAGTTGGTGAAATTTTACCTTTTTTGCGCGCTCTTTTGGACTCTCAACAGCAAAATTTAGCAGAGAATGTACCGCCGGAAATTCCTTTTAGTGGGGGTTGGTTGGGATGGCTAGGTTATGATTTAGCATGGGAAATCGAACACCTGCCCCAACTCAATACCGATCCACTTCCTTTCCCGGTTAGCTGTTGGTACGAACCAGAATCTTTTGCGGTTTTAGACCGTCAAACGCAAATTCTCTGGTTGGCTGCGAGTCAACCTTCTCACCTCGATGTTATGCAGCATCAATTAGAGCAAACCGAGGGAGAAATAATCCAGAATAATTTACCAGAAAATTATCAAGAAAATTCCGCTACTCCTATTTTCCAATTATCTCAGACTGAATATAAAGAAATAGTGCGAAAAGCTCAGAAGTATATTCATGCGGGCGATATTTTTCAGGCTAATTTATCTTTGCGGTTTGAAGCCCGTACAGATTGCAGTAGTTGGTCAATTTACCGCGCTTTGCAACGGATCAATCCTTCGCCTTTTGCAAGTTATTGGCAAACTCCGTGGGGGGCGATAGTTAGTTGTTCGCCGGAAAGACTCGTTCAATTATTAGGAAAACAAGTGGATACTAGACCGATCGCGGGAACGAGGCCGCGAGGTTTAACCTGTATTCAAGATGAGCAATTAGCACAGGAATTAATAGAGAATATCAAAGAAAGAGCCGAACATATTATGTTAGTTGACTTAGAGCGCAACGATATCGGGAGGGTGTGTGAATGGGGCTCGGTAAAAGTTAACGAATTTCTGACCATTGAACGCTACAGTCACGTGATGCACCTCGTCAGTAATGTTATCGGTACATTAAGAGGAGATTGCGACGCGATTGACTTAATTCGAGGGGTATTTCCAGGCGGTACGATTACAGGTTGTCCGAAAGTGCGCTGTCTGGAAATCATCGAAGAATTGGAACCAGTGAAGCGCAATTTATTTTACGGTTCCTGCGGTTATTTGGACTGGCGCGGCAACCTGGATTTAAATATTTTGATTCGCACCCTTTTATATGCACCAAAAAGTGACGGTACAACCGGGGGAGTTGTTTGGGGACAAGTGGGTGCGGGGATTGTTGCTGATAGCGATCCGGAAAGGGAATGGCAGGAGTCACTTCATAAAGCTCAAGCTCAAGTTAATGCTTTAAAATTAGCGGAAATATTTGATTAGATGCGTCTTAGCTTAAGGGAGTTTTTAAGATTACTGAAAATTACGATCGACGATTTACTTTAGATGTAATACTGATTAAATTTGTAAAAAAATAAAAATGTTGTAGTATTAAGGCTGGGGGGGTAACAACCAGCCTGAAACCCATACCTTTGTAAGGATTGAGCCCATGTGTGCTAAAAAAAGATAGGCAGCATAATTGTTACACGCTTGCCTATCTCAAAAATAATGATAAGCTGCTACGCAGCTAAACCGGATAAAATAGCATTGCCTTTATTTTTGATTTTTCGCTCCCATTTGATAA
>NZ_JAUBUI010000122.1:0-12603 GCF_036705385.1 Microcoleus sp. B3-A4
CTCGAATGCAGGAACCTCGCTCTGTCTTGAAATCTAAACGGAGGGCGTGATTGAGACTTTTTCAGTGCCATTGATCTTTAGCGGACATATCATATCCACGAAATTGCTTAACCGAGCAGTATTGATTGCCATTCCGCCATCATATCATTACAGCCATTGGCGATCGCACTCTCCAAAAATTCCCCCCATCCTTAAATGTGGCAAGGGGGCGGACGCCTGAACCCGTAGGGTCAGCGTCGGGGGAATTGCCGCCAAGAACAATTGAGCGTAGCGAATCCTTGTTTTCAGAAAGCATATTCGTACCCGTCAGCTTTATGGATAGTTTTCAAGTATTTCGGATGCACGTCGAAACTTTTGCCTCCTGTAGTTAACTTGAAACTTGGTTTAAATCGAATAGCGATTCGACCCGTGTAGGTTCCTGCATACTTCCCGACCAAAACATTAGCTTTCACCAAGTCTCCCGTCTGAAATCCCATGAAGAATTTTTGGCTTGGGGCATGACGAATTGGAAAACCGAACTTATCGGTTCCGCACCGCTGTCTTCTCCCGTGTCCCTTGGCTTTAACCATCAAAGGCTTAATCCCTTTAAGTAAAAGTTTTTCAGGGGTAGATTCTCCAACGCAGGTGGCATCAGTCCAGTGATATTTCTCAATCCCTCTGGTTTTACGGTTAAACTTTGTCCTCCCTCCTGTACCCACCTCTACAGGCAAGCCAGTTGATTGAAGCCTTCTGTACAATTCCCAACGAGTCGCATTGACAGCAGTAGCATCCTTGAGAGGTGAGGAGGCTTGGACTAAAACTCGATTGAGTAATTCAGGTTTTTTCTTCAGAAACTCTTCAATAGGCTTGTTTCCTTTAGCCTGATTACAGGAATGACAACTAAGGCAGAGATTACTGACCCGATTAGAACCTCCTTTGCTTCGAGCCAAAATATGCTCAATCTCAAACGGAACATTCTCAACGCTGCAATAAGCGCATTTTCTCCCCCATTTCATCAACAGGTACTCTTTGACCTCAAAGCCAAATAGTTCACCGCGCTGATACTCTACTGGGCTAATGAAGGGATTCTGCATTTGTTGCAGATCCAATCTGACCAGTTCCTGGGAGATTGCGGTGACTGGGCAAACTTTTCTGATTCGTCTTACCCAGGTTTCGATGTGGGCAATCCGACTCTCAAGAGACGGTGGCAGCCACCCGTTTTTACGGGTTCTGTTTAAGAAACGCGGTTTACGGTAACGGGTTTTACGGTTACGGCGTCCCCGTCTTAAAGCCCTACGAGACTCAAGAGCGCCTTTGATTTGCTCTCCTCGGTGTGAGATTTCTAATGCATTTGTGACCCGCCCAGTTTGCTCTTGGACTACGGCAACGCCAGTTGTTTTAGAGCCTGGGTCGATTTTGATCCGGTGTGGATGAGCTGTAGATTCTTCAACAGTTCTATCCTGCAACACGATAGTAAACGGATAGCGTTTAAATACCTTAGCCCTCCCTTTATGAAGTAGTTCTCTAGCCCGTGCCCGGTAGCAGGGGTCAAGAGGTTTGAGGTTTTTATCTAGAACAAAAGTACGCATTACTGCATCTCTCAATTTCTTGGTTAGGGTTGCCTCGACGGTGTTAAGACTCGGTACTTTCTGGATGACACTAGCTTTCCCTTAATGGCTTGTTTAATCACCCAGTTGTAGAGCTTGAAACTGGCACGCATTTCAAGGTACGAAATTTAACTCTTAGTCTTAACGGCTGCTAGTAAAACTAGCCGTCTGGTCAACAGGCTTTATTCAAGCCCACACTTACCCGTTAGGGAAGTGTGCGGTAGTTGACTTCGCATAACTCTCCCACCCACCAGCGATAAAGCGATATCAGGTCATTCACAGCAACTAGCCCAAAAAAACAGGCTAAAGCTGCATAAAGGTGTTCTTCTTCTACAAATAGGAGCGAACACACGAGTCCGTTCCTAGACGGTGAGGGTTCACGAAGGAAGAGCCAAATCGATCGATCGTGTGAACCGTTAAAGGCGTAAAATTTAGTATTTATAATACCACTTTGAAAGAGTAAATGCTCAACCGAATTGGAGAGCAACAGCCCGAAACATTGAATCTGCCCTGTCCGGTACCCCTGACTCAGCACCCAGCAGCAGTGTACCTCGACAGTTTGGGGAGCGAGCGGTCAAAGGCAACCATGAGAGAAGGGCTCAATATCATGGCCCGAATGCTGACAGGTGGGGAGTGCGACGCAATGACTTTGAATTGGGCGGCATTGCGCTACAGACATACGGCGGCTCTGCGCTCGGCTATGGAGAAAAAGTACGCTCCCGCGACGGTGAACCAAATGCTGTGCGCCCTGCGACGGGTGTTGAAGGAAGCTCTGCGGTTGGATTTAATCGACCCAATAGATTACAGTAAAGCGGTGGATGTCAGGAGTATCAAGCAATCGGGAAAAGTTAGGGGGCGGGCGCTAACGCTCTGTGAGATTGCTGCATTGATGGAAAGCTGCTCTGGTAAGACCCCTATTGATGTTAGGGACTCGGCGCTGATTGCTATCTTGCGAGGGGGCGGCATCCGTCGCTCTGAAGCGGTCAATCTCTTGAAGCGAGATTTCAACCTATCTACGGGAGCGCTGTTCGTCCGAGAGGGCAAGGGCAAGAAAGACAGGACGGTTTACCTCCCGGAGTCTGCTTGCCTTTTAGTGTCCCAGTGGCTGGAGTTGAGGGGAGAGGCGACGGGGCCTCTGTTGTACCCGATTCGGAAAGGAGGAGAAATTCAGCGGCGGCGGATGACGGAGGATGGTGTGTTGAAGATTGTGCAGCGGCGGGCGTTTCTCGCTGGGGTGGAGTCTTTTAGTCCCCACGATTTCCGGCGCACGTTTTGCTCAGACCTCCTTGATGCTGGGGTGGATATTGTGACGGTGCAAAAGTTGGCGGGTCATGCTTCTCCGGTAACTACGGCCAAATATGACAGGCGTGGGGAGGAAACTAAGCGGCGGGCCGTGCAGCATTTGGAGTTTTAGCGCTTTGTGACGTTCTCTCCCGTTAAGTGCTGACGCACTATAAAAGGTGGACAAGACTGACATCTAGGACTCTGATGAAACTTATAGTTCCTTTATCAATAGCCTCCGCTAATTCTGGGTTTAAGCTACAGAAGAATTGGCTGTTGTCAGGTTCAGAGTAAACTACTTCAACAACATAACATCCCGTTTTGGGGACAATCCTCACTTCGCACAAATCCTCAAACTTCAGCGCCGTGTTAAATAACTTGCGAGAAATGTCCGTTATTTCATCGCAGTAATTAAACCACTCATGGCCTTTTTGATTGCGTGCCTTTCCACTCGTTCTTTTAACAGTGTGGACAACTATCAACTATCAACTATCAACTATCAACTATCAACTATCAACTGTTTAATGGCAGTAGCATCTCCCTATCAGCGCCCAGATAGCATTGTAATCAGCCGCCTCAACTTCCCAGCAAGTTTTCTGGAATCGTAGCGGCACTTGGCTTCTACTAAGATTTTTTCCATCAGCTCGGATGAAGCTTCTGCTTGCAGCCATGCAGCTTCTAAAAATACTTCTACGGTCACTCCTTTTTCTTTGCAAAATCTTGTCAAGTTAGCATCTATTTCTGCATCTAAAACAACGGCAGAATGGCGACGAGTTGGCGGAAGTTTCGCGAGTTCTGCTTTTAACTCTTCTAATGTTGAATTGGGATTAGTGGTTTCGTTTGAAGTTGCGTTCGTTGAAGTTGCGTTCGTTGAAGTTTCGTTCGCCGAAGTTTTGTTTGAAGTTTCGTTTGAAGTTTCGTTCGCCGGAGTTGAACGTTGAGCTATTTGTTCGCTCTCCTGTTTGGGGGCAATTAAAGTATCTTCTCGGCTTGGAACAACTGTTCGCTTGCGGTTGGAGCGAATTTGGTCGAGGATGCTGTCACTCATTGTACTTTTTGTTGTAAAAGAAACTCGATTTTGGCGAGCAGTATTTCAAAGGGATATTCTAAGTCGGGATGTCCTAATTCGCTGAGAGTTTGGCGTTTGTTAATGGCTTTTTTGTACTGTTCGGATTCTCGGATTGAAGGGAGAATTAATTCGTTTTCAACTTCGTCTTTCATTCCTTCTACGGCAAGGCGGCTTTCTAGGGTTTGAGTGTTGCCAATCCAGCGGTCGCGGAAGGGCAGCACTCCTAGTACGGTAGCGTTGGTTGCTTTGACATCTCTCATGGAGTTGAGCAAGTCGAGTGTCCGCACTAGGGAACCGTAGCCTTTGACGGAGGCTTCGGCGGGTATGATTACGGTGTCGGCGGCACCGATTGCGGTTAAGCAAATCTGCGAGCGCTGCGGGGGTGCGTCAATGATACAAAATTTAAAGGCTTCGGCAACTGGTTCGAGGCGGCGCAGCAACAGGGTAGCGCCGACGCCGCTGCTGGATAGGTAGTCGGCGGCGGCGTCAAGGCCGTCGTCGGAGGGAATTAGAAACAAGTTGTCGCTACCTTCGACTGGATAGATGCCGTCTTCGATGGGCACGGATTTTTTGAGAACTTCCAGCAAGGTGGGCTGGTTGGGTTGCAGTTCTAGCCCCAGGTAGGTGGTCAGGTTGTGTTGGGGGTCGGCGTCGATAGCCAGTGTGGGATAGCCCCGGCTGGCTAGGAGGCGGCTCAGGAATAGAGATGCGGTTGTCTTGCCCTGCCCCCCGGACAGGGACGCGATGGCGACTGCGATCATGGCTTTAGGGGCATGGGATGGGGTTTTCTATATATATCGTCATTTAAAAAACGAAAATAGTCAATATCTAAATTACTAAAAAGCTAATTTTATTATTTTAGTAATTTAGATATTGATATTTTACTTAAAAGATAAAGAGCTAAAATTAGCATTTTAGTAAAAAGCTAAATTATTAAAACTAGCAAGGGAGCGGAGCTCGCGCAGTCCCCACCCAATTTTCCTCCACAGACTATTAACTCAAACCCTTGTGTAATAAGCCGTTCAACTTTCTTGTCCGCCGGAGTGTGCGCTCGCCATAAATAACTCATCCTGTCCGCCCTTCTGCAAGCTCTAAGCGGTGTGCATAAGTGTTGACGAATTGCCCCGAAAACAGAGATTTCACCATTACCTGAGCCCCTGCAACAGCTCTAACGACATATTTCTGAACTTCACCGCAGAACCTCACCACCGAGCCAACTTTCAGCTCAGACGGTGCCATTTGGGGTACTTTTGCCTCATAAGTGGGAATAGCGTGATTTTCGGGTTCTATCGCCTGATATGAAGCTGCAACTCCCATCCCTTCAGTTGTTAATGTCTCCCCAGGTGCAACTTCCACTCCGAACACTTGAGTAGTGTGAGCCCATTCCTCATCCAGAGGCGACACACCCTCAGATATCTCTATATTATTATCCGACCCTGTGCCAACCGTTCCCACCTCATTATTTTGTTGAGATAAACCAAGAGGCGGCACAACCTCAGATATCCCTATATTATTATCCGGCCCTGTGCCAGCAGTTCCCACCTCATTATTTTGTTGAGGCAAATCCTGAGAAAACACACCCCCTGACATCTCTATACTATTATCCAACCCTGTGCCACTAGAAACCCCTTCTAAACACTGATTAGCACCTTCCGCCAAAGAAACTGCCTCTTTATCCCGCTGCTGCCAAACCTCAAAAATCGCCTCCCTGCCATCCTGGGGAAACTCAAACTGGTAAACCCTAATACGTTTGGGCCGACCTTTAGCATCTCGTTCCTCCGACCTTTCTTGGCGAACTCGCCGCAAAGTAAAGCCCAGCTTACCCCTTAAAATATACTGCACCACTTCCATTGGTGTCATCTGAGGACTGACACTAATACCCAGAAAATCCTTAATATCAACACTGCACTGCTTCACTTGTTCCGCAAAAGCTATCACATCCGCGTCAGTCCCTCGGTACTCTCGATTAACATTAAACAACGACTTTATTCCCAACGCCTTCAAAGCTTCCACACTTGCCGTCAGCAAACGCAAATCTTGAGGACACACCTTTCCTTGCCCCCTTTCCAGATGCCCCGCCAAGTGATTTTTATCTCGAAATCTGACCAACTCTGGGTCATAAATTAAATAGTAATGTAAGCGAATTTGAGGCAGCCAGCCAGCATCATCCTTCAACTTAAGTTCAGGCGTGAGGGGCACTCCATAAGTCTCTTGTAATTGATACTTGCGCTGCTGGTTTAGTTCATCACGAGTCTTAGCCCGTTTGTCCTTCAATTCTAAGTATTTAGAAAGAGTAATCTCAGAAGCATTATTAACAGCCTGCGCTTCTAACATTTTATTCTCTTCCTTGATAGATGTCGCTTCTGCACGGATGCAAGCGGCTACCGTTTCCCGGCTATCTAACTCCGACTTTAATTTGCGGTCTTGCGACTCTAGTTCTTCCAATAAATCCCAATTTTGAGCATTGTTTGCTGCAAGCTGTCGTAACAGCAAAACTTTGAGTTCTTGTTGTAATTGATTCTCTCGACATAGCTCCACAGAATGCCCTTCAGCTTTTAAAGCTTCCCAAATTGCCTCCCTGTAGTTCCACATCCCAGCATTAATTCTCGCCCCCATTTTAGCCCAAGTCCGCAAGTGAATTGGGTCGCAAGCTTCATCAATGTCAAAATCCACGTTTTGCAACAATTTGAGATTGGTTGTGATGACTTTTTTTTGAGATTTGAGAATTGCTTGGTAACTCGAACTGCCATTGCCAATTTTGCCCACACCAAAGGGCGCAGTCCAGACAAACCAAGGCACAGTTTCATCTCGAACTCGCGCTAGGGCTTGCAAAGCGTCATTGACAGCAATTGCTCCTTTAAAAATGCCGAAAACCGCTGTAAAATGATGGCGAAGGTCAATGCTAACTCCTGTGCCAATTGTGGGACTAGCGATGATGATATCATAGTTTTGTATGAGCGTATTTAGTTGGTCAATGCAACCGTAAGCGGGATGATTTGGATCTGATACTGATTCGCTATCAATCCTGAGAATTCGCTGATGAGGAAAGCGTTTTTGCAGTTGGGTTTCAAGGTTGCGACAAGACCAATTTCCTGTAACTTTTTGTGAGTCTTCTACAACCATAATGCGCGGTCGATATCGCTCTATAGGGTGAGATTCAGTAGGTTTTTTTAAGTTACATTCAGTAAAGTTTATTGGGCTACATTTTGCGGTTGTTTCACAATCACACTTAGCAGGGTTTTTACAGTCATATTCACTAGGGTTTTCCGAAACATATTTAGCAAAGCATTTAGAGTCACATTCAGTGAATTTTACAATAGGACATTCACCAGAGGTTTTCTGATAATATTCAGGATGGCTTTTACAGTCACATTCAGCAGGTTTTACAATAGGACATTCACCAGAGGTTTTCTGATAATATTCTGAATGGCTTTTACAGTCACATTCAGCAGGTTTTACAGGACATTTACCAGAGGTTGCTTGACCATATTTAGCACAGATTTTACTGTCATATTTAGCGCATTTTACAGAATATTGATCGGAGTTTTCTTGACCATATTTAGCACAGATTTCACGGTCATATTTAGCGCATTTTACAGGATATTGATCGGAGGTTTTATGATAATATTCAGTAGGGCTTTTAGAGCCATATTTAGTACAGGTTATAGGAGAGCATTTGGCACGAGTGTTAAAGCCATATTCAGCACAGGTTATAGGGCAAAAATTGGCACGGCTTTTTAACCCATATTCACCCCGGATTACAGGAGAACATTTGACATGGCTTTCAGAACTACATTCAGCAGGATTTTTACCACCAAATTGGGCACAGTTTAAGCTTATAGGACAGCATTCGGCACGGCTTTCAAGGTCACAACAAGTGATTTCTTGAGACAGAATTTGCTCCATTTGCACATACAGCGAAGCCGGATTAGAAGTGGCAAAAAACGTCACATCTCGCCCTCGTTTTGGCTGCCACTCATTGATAACAACCCAAGGGGAAATAGGAATACCTGCTATGGCTATTAGGTAGTCTATGCTGTAATCCGATAAATCTGCATCTTGGGCAACAACTAAGCCGCCACTTGTCAAGACGTTGTGGATGAGTTCTTGCAGAGTTTGCAAGATGGCGACTCGGTTTTCGCGGCAAGTTGAACTGTTTAAGGCGTGCCAGATGACTTGTTCGCACTCATCGATGATGACAATCGCGCCGAACCAATCTTCAGGATTGAATTTAGCTTGAGATAGGGGGTGGAGGCTGTCTATGCACAAGCCGTATCCGAACAGTTTACCCTCGGCTGAGTCTCTGGTTTCGTCTATGTAGTTGATTCCTAAGCTGGCACAGATAGCCCTGCCCAGTTGAATCCTATGGGTAATTATCAGCACGCGGCGATCGCCTGTGGAAAGGGATTGTGAGACTAAGTTGGTGAGGGCTTGGGTTTTGCCGGTGCCTTTGGGGGCTTTGATGCAGGCTAACCCGGACTCTGGATAGGGGAGTTTTCCCAGATAGCGAGAATTTAGCTTTAAAGAGGCGGGATAGGTTAAAAGCCATGATTCCCTATCAAGCCAGAATTGGAAGCCTTGTGCTTCATTTTTGAGGGCGCTGAAGGCATCGGAGCCCTTCGATACCACGAAATCGTCAACGCCTTTTTCTGGCCCTGGCAGGTTGATGACTTTGACGGGGCAATTAGCGGCTGTGAACAGGCGACCGAGTTTGCCAATTTCCCGGTTGACGTTCTGGACGGTTTGGCGTTTGCTGTCGCGGTCAAAGCAGATATAGATTTCCCGCCCTGGGGTGGCGAAGTGTTGGAGTTCGGGGATGAGGTAGGGGTCGCATTTCTCCCCTTGAGGGGTTTTGGTTCTGACACCGCCGGTGACACCGGGGAGGGCGATGGCGGCGTAACCCAGTGTGAGTAGGCATCCGGCTTTTTTTGCGCCTTCGACGATGATGACCGGGATGTTGTTGTCCCATACCCATTGCCAGAACTGAGGCTGGTTCGGGGATGAGGTAGGGGTCGCAGAGGGGCTGCACGGGCTAGGGGCAGAGGAGAGATTTTCGTCTTTCCGCTCCCCCTCTCCCCTGCTCAAGAGCTCCCCCGCTTCCCTGCTCAAGAGCTCCAAGTCCTCTGGGTCGATGGGGACACCGTAGCGTTCTGCGACTTTTGCCCAGATGTGATCTGGGACTTGCAGGAAAAAGGCTCTGGTGGGGGTTTTGGGGGGGTGTTCGTATTTGACGGGTTTGATTTTGCCTTTGGGGTCAAAGGTATTTCGGGGCTGGTGGGGTTTGAAGCAGCCCCAATACATGGGTTGCCAGTTGTTGAGGGGGTCAAGCCCCGAGCACCACCAGCCACCAGCTTCGATGTGGCTGTAGTGCTTTCTGGCCCACCGCCATTGTGCGTCGGGGTGGACTCTGCCGGAGGCGGCGTTGATTTCGTACAGGAGGTATTGGTACGGGGTGTCGCCTGAGAGGGTTTGGACGTTGAGGGCGATGAGGTCGGGGTCTACGCCTGAAGCCAGCCATTCGGACAGGGGGGAGATGGGTGATGTCATTGGACACCCCCGGTGTTGGTGGAAGGTAGGGGTGTGAGGCTTTGTGGGTTAGTAGGTGGAGTTGAGCGGGCTTTTCGTCTGCACAGGGGTGCTTCTTTGATTTCAGTGAAGCTATGGACACTTCCCGTGCGCTTGGTTTGACGGCGATCGTTCCAGCGCCTCTGACAATTTTCTCGTGTCACGTTTTGCGTTTTGCAGGATTTAGGACAATCCTTAGCCTGTCAGACTCGGCTGCTGTGGTTCGTGATGCTCTCTCAAACTACTCAAACTAATCAGGAGATTTTTAGAGGATGAAAGCCATACGGGGTAAGGCTTTTAAAATTTAAACGATCCCGAATGAACACGAAACGATCCCGAATGAACACGAAACGATCCCGAATGAACACGAAATGTTTACGCGCTGTAAGCCTTATCAGATATTGATTTGAAGCCAATTTTGGCAAAATTTTTGCTGTTTACAAGTTCGTGAACAGTCTGGGGTTGGTCTGAGGTAGGGCATGAAAACAAAACCCCCTGTATTTCGAGGAGGTTTTGTGAGATGCGAGATTTTTGTGAGTGGCTAGTTACTCGTCAGTTAAGCCCAGATGCTCCAATATCTTGGTCTTCAAGCTAGGTTTGAGGGTACGCGGATAGCACCCGTTTTCTATCTGGGATAGTTGGGATGGTGAAATCTCTACCCTCTTTGCCATCACTCTTAAGCTTTCTCCCATAGCTTTCCGAGCTTCCCTTACCTGTTGACCAAAAGCTATAGGTTCGGCCAAATTGGGTGTTGGTTGAGCTGACTTCCGCTTGCAACGAGTTTTTTTTGCCTGTTGCGGTTGTTCTGGTTCTGGTTTCAGCCGTTTAGGCAGCGCTTCTGGCTGGCGTAAAGTCCCATTAAGTTGCAGCCAGGTTTCAAACCAGTGATTGGGCTTTTTGACTTTGCGATCTGGATGCACCCAGTCTGGAACATCAGGATCGTAGTCAAAACGGTATGGGGACTCAAAGTTCCCCAGTGTTTTCAGTCCTCGATCGAAGCTGCGTTTGAGGTGTAAGGCTGCAACTCGGTCTGTCTTGGCTGCCACTATCTCCTTGCCATACCCGATGCGCGTCAGTAGTGTCTCTATTTGATACCGACCACTTTTGTGCTGTTGCAGGGCAAACAGGGTAAAGTAAGCTAGCCTAAGCGCCAGTTTTTCCCGGTAGGGGTCTAGTTTTAATGCTTCGCTGGTGATGTAACCAAATTCCCGCAAATAAGCGTGATTAGCAAACTTGTTAAACCATAAGCCAGGGCGGAAGGTGATTTCAACGTCAATAAAGGTGTCTTTACCGTCCAAAGATGGCTGGACAATCTCGTGAATCTCAAAGATGTCCCATAGATGCGACATTCTTACTGACAAGATGTTTTTTTCCTTGTATTGCCATTCTCTTACACAAACTTCTATCCGTCTGAGCAGTTGCGCTTGATGGCTGATCTGCTGAAGTTTTTCTGTTTTGGAAAGGTATTGGGTAGGCTTGCTGTCTTGACTTCTGTTGGCTTTGCGGATGTAGTGATTTCTTTTCTGAGCTTCACCAAAGTCATCTAGAAGTTTAGAGGCTGATACTGTAATTTCTTCTCTCCAAGCTTCGGGTTTGCGGAAGGCAATTATTGCCAGTGCGTAGTGCAGTTTGAGGATTTCTTCTCCGAATTTCTGGGCAATGACTTCCTTGGCTTGATAGGCAATTTCAGCAAAGTCTGTTAGGTCAAAGCGATCGCGGATTTGCAGTTCAACTCGACCTTTGGAAAAATCTTTGCCGCCATTCAAACTGGTTTCGCTTATTTCCCAGAAATCCATACCAGTGACTCCAGCCGTATAGATTGTATCTGTGATTGCACTACTGGGGCATTCTTCGTAGAATTTTCTTTGGCAGAGCCGGGGTTCTGTAGATGACTTATGTGACCGTTGCGATTGCTTTGGCTCCACGTAGGAGCTGTTGCTAAGGTTATTAGAGTCTATATTAACCTCAAGGTTTTGATTATCGCAGATTTTCTTGCCAGACATGGGGGTGATCTGTCTCCACCTGTTATGGTCGGTCCATCGTGCTTGTCAGGTTGATGGGTTTGCTAATTACAAAGTTTTATCGTCGCCTCACGAAGTAAATCGCTCTTGTGTGGGTAAAACCATTTGGGAGCCTGGGTCTAAATATTACAAAATAGCCCAAAACCCGAACTGGTTGTGTCCAATCTGTGGGGAAAATCTACACAATGGAGAAGCTCTAGAAACACACCACATAGTACCTCTGGTAAAAGGTGGAACAGATGAAATCGACAATTTTCAACACCTACATAAAATTTGCCATAAGACGGTACATAGTGGTAAACGTTCTGTGAAGGCAAAGGCTTGATCCGTATGATGCGACGAGTAGCAAGTACGGTTCTGAGGGGAGGAGATACGGTGACGTATGCTCTCTTGCCCGACAGTCGCAAGCACGGTTTCGGATGGGAGGGGTGGAGTAGTAATACTCCCCTCGACCCTAACCGATTTGGTGGCGTATGAGGACTTGATGGTTCGTAATATGGTCAAGAATAGACACTCTTGCAAATCGATCGGTGATGCAGCATGGACTCAGTATTCCGAATCAGTGGTGGGAGGATGTCAATCGAATGTCCGAATAAACCTGCAAGCCGCTTTGACGCAAGCTCCCCATTGACTCTATCAATCCGAGTGCACCTTGACCAAACTAATGCAGAAAAGTCGCTCTGACTGGTTCAAAATTTTTAGCGAGAAATAACGAGGAAAAAAGAGGAGAAAACAGCACAGTTATTACTCATTACACCTACAATTTCCTAGTTTTACCGTCGCAATCAGTATAAATGCTTATCACTTTTTGTAAATAATTGTTGCTTTTGGCGTGATTTTTTGTATTTCAGACCCTTGTAAATCCTCCTCAATCCTCCTAATTAGTGCGCCAGTCGCATAGCAAGCCATGTCAAATAGACGTAAGAGGGGGGTAAAAATGATCAATTTATAGTTTTTATGGTTTTTGCAAGAGTGCCAAAGGAATTGTTGGGAGTTGAAGTTAGTGATATCATGTCCGGTAGTACAACCATAGTAAAATAGCTAAGTATACCCTTTGTAAAAAGCATCCTATCTAACCAAT
>NZ_JAUBUI010000123.1:0-12576 GCF_036705385.1 Microcoleus sp. B3-A4
TTTGACTAAATGGTTCGTTGAAATCTTTTGTCGAAGTGAGTGAAATTTTGGATCATTTTTTCGTTGGAACACTCTTATTACAAAAGCTTTTCAACATATCTACCCTAGTGGGGATGTGGCAAAAAACGAAATGACCATTGGTTTTCTGCTTATCATATGTTAATGTAGCGGATATTACCAAAAACCCTCATGAATCCTCTACTGACAGGATTACTAAACTTCCAAGGAGTAATAGTTGAAGATTTTCAACACACCGAGAAAGATTTAGTATTAAAAGTCGAACAAGAGAATAGGGCATTATCAGAGACGGTATTTCCTCCAAAGCCGCCTCAAAAAATTTCCAAGCGAGAAATTCGGACAAGCCTCAAGGCATTAACTACCGAAGGAGGCTTCGCTACAGTCTTTTCCAGTATCATTGGCGGCGCCTTGCTTAGTAATTTCTTGCTGGATCTCGGTGCCAGTACAGTAGAAATTGGTTTGCTCGCCTCCATTCCTCAGCTAACCAATTTGCTGCAACCGCTGGGAGCCTATCTGGGAGACCGCACGAACAGCCGCAATTGGTATTCCCTGTTTATTTTTGGCTCGTCGCGGCTGCTGTGGTTGCTGATTGTGCCAGGGATTTGGTTGGTGGGCTCATCTCGTATGGCTGGAGATCAGTTGGTAGTGTTGACACTGGCAATTATCTGGGTGACTAATATCATGGAAGCTTTGGGCCGTGCTTCCTTTTTTAGCTGGATGGCTGTGTTAGTACCAGAGCGATTGCGGGGGCGGTATTTTGGCTTTCGCAATAGTGTTGTGACCTTAACCAATCTCATCGCTGTGCCGCTGCTGGGTCTAGCGGTATCGAAGTGGCCCGGTGGCTCGCTCTCTGGCTTCGGTGCGGTCTTGGTTCTGGGAATCGTGCTGGGGATAATCAGTCTGGGCTTTCACTTCCGGATGACTGATGTGAACCCGCAGCTATTACAGGCCGCCGATTCGGATGCAGACCACGGGTCGCCTTGGGGGGCAGTTTTTAGCTTCTTCAAGGATGCCAATTTTTTGAGGTTTCTGTTTTACTCTGGCTTGTGGAGCTTTGCGGTTAACATCAGCGCTCCCTTCTTTAATTTTTACTTGCTGAGGGATCTCAACGTAGATGTCAGCGTGGTAACCCTCTATGGCAGCTTGGGAGCGGGTGCTAACTTGCTGATGCTGATGTTCTGGGGCAGACTGGCTGACCGGATTGGCAATCGCCCGCTGATGATAATGGTAGGCATCTTGGTGGCTCTGACGCCTCTACTGTGGCTAGAAGCTGGAACTACTCCATTTTTCCTTTGGGTCTGGTTCCCCTTGTTGCATATAGTGGCCGGGGGGACTTGGGCAGCGATCGACCTGTGCAGTGGCAATCTGATGATGTCGGTCGCGCCGCTACGCAATCAGTCGATTTATTTTGCTATTGCGGCGGCAGTTCCTGGAATCACTGGGGCGATCGGAATCACTGTTGGTGGCTTTGTCGCGAGTCTGACTCATTTTGGTGGCTTGCCAATGGCGTTTGCTCTCTCAGCCGTCCTGCGGCTGTTTGCCCTGCTGCCCTTGGTATTTGTTCGCGAACCGCGTTCTGCGCCTGTGGGTCAGCTAATACGCACCCTATTCCCCGCCAGACAACCAATAGAGCTGATTGAAGCAAAGGAATAGCAATAAATTTATGGCCTAGCCCTGGTTGCTTCCCTGAACGATGAGTTTCTAACGTTCGCCGCCAGTCAGTTGCGTCGTACCCTCCACATCATTTTGATTACCGGATCGAGGCTCTAGCACTGCTATTCAACCGCCTAAATCCTTGCCTAATCCGAGTCTTGTCCCTGCTGGTGCATCTCATATTCTTGAATAAATTGGGCGATCGCATTTTTCCGATCTTCTGTTAACTCGCTCGTTTCGCCGAGACTACTCATTCGCTCAACGATCGCGGATGGTTCGACATAGGGTTCGAGCCAGTTAAGGTCAAGTTTGTAGCCTGTTTTTTGAGTTTCGTTCGACCCATCCTCACTAAAATCTTTTGGCAGCAAATTCTCCAAGAAATTAACTAGCCCTTCGTCATCCTCAATAATCTTTTCCACCCATTGCTTGACTTCCTCTTCTCCTGCCAAACTTTGCCAAGAGTGTAAATTTTCAGATAGCTTTGGGGATTGCAGTAGGGAGTTTTGTTGTGCAGCATCTCGCAGCCGCTTCAAGGCTATTCCTTCAAGTTCTTTAAGGTGTTCTACGCTCTGGAGCCATTCCTCTTCGGGGATAGATTCATCGGCTCCATACTTACCTTGTTCCTGACCCAAGGCTGCTACTTCGTGCACAATTATGGATAAGGCGTTACCGTTTGACATTGCCTCTTTCAAGGTTTCAAACCGTGCTTGTTCGTCAATCCGACGCAACAGTTGTGAGATCAGGCGTTCAATTCTAATCTCATTGCCAAAATCAAACATTCCCTGCGGTTCGTCTTCGGGAGGCAAAAGCTGGTCGCCGACATCAAACAAAGCTTTCACAATTGAAGGAATGCAATCGGTAGGAATTTCTTTTTCAGGGTAATCCTCAAGCCGTTCAAGAAATGCCCGAATTTGCGTCGTGCCATCAGAGCGTTTTTGATGAGCAAGTTCTACAAGATTTTCCCCCAATGCCTTTGCATCTTTTGCCAAGGCAAAAATTGTTTTTATCTCAGCATCCGAGAATTCATCTTGTGTTAATACTAAACAGAAGTAGTTGGGAAATATATCTAAGCTACAAATCCGTAATTGTTGGCCCCATATGGACTCATCTTGTGCACGGGAGTAGGTATTATGCCAAACGGCTTCTAACTTAGGAAAAAGCTGCATGAGCAGCCGTTTAACTGGTTCTTTATCCTCATCATCTTCCAACTTAGTCACCCACGAATCGTGAAAATCTTTGATTTCGTCCAAGGTCGGGATTAGAGAACCTTTCGCATCCGCAGTTCCCGCAAAGAATTTAGGATTTTTGCGGATTAGGTCATATATCCTTGGGCAAAAGATCCGCAGGGACTCAATAGCAATGAAATCAACTGGGTTGACTCCACCTTTCACTGCTGGGTATGTCACGGTTAAGATGTTGGTCAGACGAGCAATGTCGCGAGGAGTGGTAATAAAGTGGTCTATTCCTTGTAAATAAACATTGCCCCAGCGATTTTGATTGAGTAGTGGTTTTGGTGCGTCAGCCAGTATTCCATTGAGTTTTTCAAAAAGTAGCTTGCGGAGTGAAGTCTTATCTGGAAGAGGTAACTCAAAAGAAGCTTGAACAATCTGATTGAGGTAGGTGTCTCCGGGTAAAGGTTGTTTATCTGCGAGGGTTTTGATGACAACTTCTGGATCGAAAACGAGCAAATAGACAACGTTAGTAAAGTTGGGAATTGATTTAATAAGATAAAATAATTGACTAATCTCTTCAGCGGAGAGCCTGTCAATATCGTCAATGGTTACTACGATTCGCGGATGCTGCTTTTCTAGTGTATCTTCGACTTCTTCTTTTAAGTCGGCAGTCTCCTTTTCTTTATCGTCAAATAATTTTACAAGTGCCTTACTAGCTTGAGCGTAAGGAATAGGAATTTCAGAAACTGCTTTAGCCACATTCGTTATTCGACCTAGGATGCCTTTGGGGACAGCTTTAAATTGGCTCAAAACAGTCTGTAACTGACCAATAAAGCGCCTTGTGATGTCTTCACCCCCAGAAAATAACCAGGGATTAAAAGGGACAATAATAGGTTGCTCGTTCTCTGGCTTTTGCTGGAGATAGTACGTTAAAAAGTTCAATAGTGTGGATTTGCCAAAACCTGAGGAACCGTAAACTGCAATAACGAACCCTTCTGGAAAGTTCATTTGGCAAATACTGTCTGCAAGATGTTTGGCGAAGGGTGCATATCCTAATCGGTCTTGTTTCGGCTCGATTAAGGCGTTATCTGCGGATGCGTTACTAAACTCCTCCGGCAAGATTTCTGAATCGTTCTTTTTTTGAGCCATACAGCCTCTCTCTTTGTTAGCTAAGGTAATCTGGCCGTTCAACGTTTGTTTTAATTAACACCCCACTGCCGTGCTGAGTTTGGGGTGTTGAATTAGGTCCTAATTATGGGATTGCTTATCTTTATAGATGCTCATAGACTAGCACCAATGAAGCTCTGTTCTTGTCTACTGTTAGATGGATATTAACGTTAAGCTAGGTTGTGTAGAAGGAACACAGTTGCCAAAATGAAACACCCGTTTACAGGCGCCTAAGTGGGCGATCGCAGCAAACAAAAGCATCGTGGTGAGGCAGAACACCAGCATCGGTTTTTCTAGGATCGCACCTTGAGCCAATCGACAATAGTTGGAGGAAGGTTTCGCTGCACTTTACTGCTGACGTACATCCCGATGTGCCCAACTGGGAAGGATCGCACTGTATAGTCTTCGCTAGCAATGTACTTCTCCAGGGCTAAGGAAGATGCTGGAGGAACGAGATCATCTTGCTCGGCGTAAATGTTTAAAATCGGGATGCGGATGTTTCCCAGATCAACTCGCTTGTTGCCAATTTCGACCTGACCTTGAATCAGTTTGTTTCCCTGATAGAAATCTTTCATGAACTGTCGGTAAGCCTCTCCAGCTTGGTCGGGACTATCAAAAATCCACTTTTCCATCCGGAGAAAATTGATTAGTTTGCTTTCACAATCGATGTTATCCAGAAGGTCAATATACTTCTGAACTCCTAACTGAAAAGGCTTCAGCATCAAGAACTCCAAATTCAGGAAGTCGCCGGGAATGTTCCCCAGAGTATCCACCATTAAATCGATATCTACAGCCTTTGATCCCAGAGTGCATCCACCCCAAACATTGAGGAGTCCCTCATTGACGTGAAAATCGACGGGAGTGACCGTCGTAATCAGGTTTTTCACCTTTTCTGGGTAAAGGGAACTGTAGCAGAGGCTGAAGGTTCCCCCCTGACAAATGCCTAATAGGTTGATTTGTTCTAATGTGTGACGATCGCGTACCACATCCACACAGTTATTTATATAGCCATTGATGTAGTCGTCAAGAGTTAACCAGCGATCGCCTCGACTCGGATAGCCCCAGTCAATCAGGTAAACATCCAAACCAAGCTCTAGCAAATTCGCAACGAGCGATCGCCCCTCCTGTAAATCGACAATGTAGGGACGATTAACCAGGGCGTAAACAATGAGGATGGGAATATTTAGCGAATGCTCAACTTTCGGCGAGAAGCGGTACAGCAGTACCTTATCTTCCCGGTAAACCTCTTCCTTGGGAGTCACCCCGACCTGAATATCTTCCTCCCGCAGGCGGGTGAAAATCTCGACGCCCTTGATTAGTTTTTGGGTTAGCTCTGTCGTTGCCATATTGATATTCTGAATTCATTGCGAATAGTCACTCCAGAGCTGGTTTAGTCTCATTGTACGAGTAGAGAAACAGACCGAAGAGAATCGAAAACACAAGGTCGATCGCACCCGGAACTAGATAGAATGGGTGAAGATTGCCGATCGCCGTGTGATAAACCAGCACGGGGAAAACCGAGGATTGGGCGCAGATTCCAAGTTTCACGATATCCTGGCGGGAAAGGTCCTTACCAACCCACCAATAGCCAATCCCGAAAATGAATATCAACACAATAAATATATGTAAATACTCGGGATTGGCGAGAGGTTTAAGATTAACCAACTGGCGAATCCATTGGTCGCCAAACAGTAACCCTACAGATTCAGCCCAATTTATTACAGCCTTGCTCAAAAATACGTACTTCCAGGTCATCGAATTTTTCATGGTTCATACTTCAACCTTTTAGCTGAGGTTCTGCCACAGCTTTTCTAAGGCTTTTAATTTCCTTACGCAGCTCGTAAATGCTGTGGTGAATCTCGTCTACTTCGCCCCTAGTTGGCAGGTCATACATCTTCTGAACCACTTCCCTGAGCTGTTGCTGGTAAAGCCTGTAGATCATGGCTGAGTTCAAAAAATTTCCCCGAACTTCAAGAGCCTCTTCTGCACGGAACGTTTGTAGAAATACCTCGTCAAATACGCTACTCCAAACTTGGAGTAACTGCTGCCAGTTCTGAACCGTTTCGCCCTTTTCTTCAGAAGAAGCTAACTCTCGCATCAGCCCTTCAGAAGATTTCAGCCAGACATCAAGTAGCAATATCTGATAGTCAAAGTTTGCCTTAGAAAAGTTTATCCCGGCATCAAAACTTTTAAGCAGTTTGTTGTTGAACTCACGAGCGTACCCCAAGTTTGGGCTTTGCAGAACGCTACCAAATGTCTTTTCATACATATTCCAGTAGAGGTTGCTGAGTTCAATCAATGCTCCAGCGTAACCGCCTACTGCTCCGGTTCCGCTCTCTACTGACTGCTGTAATGATTATGCCCAAAGCTGAGTCAACTTTTGCAGCCCCTTCAGGTAAATCTGCCATAACTCGGCTTGATTTTGAGTAGCCTTGACCGCAGCAGGTGTTGCGGGAGTTGTTGCAGACTTGATGAAATCGAACCAGCTTTCCCACATATTTACGTCTGCTAAATAAGATTGATATGAAAGGGACAAGATGGACATCTTGTACACTTAAAACTTACTTCTTGCTTCAGGGTAGGGAGTCGGCTCCTTCTACTGGGCAGGCGTCTATTCAGAACGACGCCTCCTTACTTTTTATTGTGAGACTAAAGCTAAATTAATAGCTGTGATCCAAAATCTATTACAACTTTAGCCACACTGTTAACAAACAAATACTTGCGCGGCAAGTGGCATTAGTTGAAGGTGACCGCAGTTTGAACAAGTTTTAGATGAGGGATACCATCGATCTACCACTTATGCAACAGTGTCGTAGATGGCAGACCAATAAGTTAGTTCCCTCATCCATTCATAAAACCCTGAGTTTAAAACAGATAAAGCTAATTTGTGATTAGCTATCCTCCCAGAAACGTTCAAATCTACCTATTGATGAGGCAACACTTTTTAACTCACATTTGTTGATGTATGGGCGTTGCTGATTTCATCCTAAAATCACTCTTCGTGGTTGAAGGATTGTGTTGCCAGCAAAGCTAAAGCCATCACACCAGCGATCGCACCCCACTGGAGAGCGGGATTCTTAGCCAGCCAGTCCGTAACGCTCGGTATGACCATATGGCTATAGTCTCCATCAACTCTGGTATCGCTTGGGACAGGTTCGTAAAGGTTGTTTCGATCCTCTGGGGACTTTGGCTGATTGCTGCGTTGACCCTGGAAGCCGATGAGCAGCAACAAGGCATCTGCCAGTTCGGGTGAGAGCCGCTGTAGCGTATCTAGAGCTCTAGCCGCATCCCCAACCAAGAAGTCACGGGTTGGATGTTCAGCAACGTAGAGGATGGCGTCAGCTACCAACCTGGGGTCGTAGTAGGGCGGTATCCCTGCTGGCTTTACGCCTAGCTTGGTGAGGCCATTGTTCCAGAAGGGTGTATTGATGACCGCTGGTTTCACGCTCGTCACGCTCACAGGTATGTTCTCATGTTGCAACTCCACGCGCATAGCTTCGATGAATCCCTCAATGCCGTGCTTGGCCGCGGAGTATGCACTTTGGTAAGGGAGACTTCGCACGCCTTCCATTGAAGAGATGTGGATCAGCGCCCCCCGTCCCTCACGCTTGAGATGGGGTAGGGCGGCCATTGCACCGTATACCTGCCCCATCAAGGTCACATCAATGACGCGCTTAAACTCTTCGGGTGTGGTGTTGTCGAATGTGGCAAAAATGCCGACGGCAGGGACGTGTACCCACGTATCGAGTCGCCCATAAACTTCGACGGTACGGTCTGCGATCGCTTTGACCTGCTCGAACACCGACACATCGGCAACTACAGCCGTTACCTCACCACCGAAGCCCCGAATCTCATCCACTAGGGAGGCTAGTTTCGAGTCACTGCGAGCCGAGACAACTAACTTTGCCCCTCGCTTGGCAAACTGAAGAGCACTCTCGCGTCCGATGCCGCTGGAAGCCCCAACGACGGCAACAACTTGCTGATTGATTGGCTTCAATTGCATTATTTTTCATCCTCTAAATCAGTTTTATTTATCAGTGCTCCGATTATTGGTGATTCTTTTAACCGGACATCCTGATAGTTTGGTTTAAACCGGGTTCACCGGGCGTTGGGTAAATTTTGTTGAAGAATTCTGAAGGGTAACAGGGTTAATTGGGCTATCAAGAGCACCAACCGCATCCTTTTGAAAGACTTCATTCCCAAAGGTTTCCGAGTAAAACGCCTTACGCCCCAGTGTTAGCAAGTCGTCGGTGACGGCAACCGCCCGATTTTTAGGCGATAGCTGTTTTTGTCTCTCATCCGTTTGGAGAAGGGGTGTTGGCCGATCTTTATTAATTGCATTAATCGCGTAGCCTACACTCAGCCGATCGAGAGAGTTATAGCAAGCAGAATAAGAAGTGGTCGTCATCTCGTCCAAGTTGGCGCGACGGCAACCCCGGGCTCGCTTGTTCTCGGTTGAGTTTGTGTCATGAATGAGCCTTTTGCTGTCAATAAAGATTAGAGCTGTTGCAAATGTTTGGGATAGGCGCTTCTGTTTCCTATTCCCTGTTAAGAAGTTCCCACTTCTGCAATAAGTCTATTCAACTTGAAGGCTTACACTGCCAGCAGGGCTAACCCGAAGGCTCCCAGCGCTGTAACGGCGATCGCACTCCACTTTGCCGTGGGATGGGTTTCCAGCCAGGTGGAATAGCTATTCGCCCGTGATTGCTTGCTAAAATCTCCCTCAACGCGATCGAAGCCGGCGATCGGCTCAAATAAATTATCTGGAGCATCTTTGGACTTCGGCTCACTCGTTTCCTGTAGCTTAAAGCCGGCTCCGAATTGCAGCAGCAAGGTATCCATTAATTGGGGTGAGAGCCGCTGAATTAGATCCATCGCCCGCCCTGCCCCTCCAGCGATAATGTTACGGGTGGGGTGGCAAGCCGCGTACAGGATAGCGTCCACTACTATATCGGGCTGGTATATAGGCGGTAGCCCTTGGGGTTTTACGCCTATCTTGGAACGGGATTTGTTAAACAGAGGCGTGTTCATTGAGGCTGGCATGACATTGGTTACATTGATGCTGGACAAACCCTCGTGCATCAACTCAAGTCGCATGGCTTCCAAAAAGCCATCAATCCCATGCTTGGATGCCCCGTAAGCGCTGTGGTATGGGAACGAACGTTTGGCTTCCACTGAGGAGACATGGAGCAGCGATCCTCGTCCCTCGCGCTTGAGATGGGGCAGTGCCGCCATCGCGCCGTGTACCTGTCCCATTAGGTTCACATCGATGACGCGCTTAAACTCCTGTGGCGTTGTCTGCTCAAAAATCGCGTAGAGATTGATGGCTGCTAAATGCACCCAGGTATCAAGCCGCCCGTATTGCTGGATGGCTCTGTCTGCGATCGATTTTACCTGTTCAAAATCTGCTACGTCTGCAGGCGCAGCGATCGCCTCGCCCCCTATCTGCCTTATTTCATCCACTAGAGAATCCAATCCTGGTTGGCTACGAGCCGAAACGACCAACTTCGCCCCCCGCGCCGCGAATTGAATAGCGGTTTCTCTTCCGATACCGCTGGAAGCTCCTACAACGGCCACAACTTGTTGGTCTATTGGTTTAAGCTGCATTGCTGGTACTCCTTACTAACCCTTATTAGAAGCTACCTTTAATAGCAGTGAGGGCGCATCGTACCAAAGGTAATAGTTGCCAGCACATTTCATTCTCAAGCAGCCTTTAGTATGTTGAAATTAAAAACAGCTCAAGCTCAAGGTTGAGCCATATTTTGAATGCTCTGATCGCGATAAAAATTGAGGGCAAAATTGCGTGCGATTGCCAACATTGAACAACCCCAGCCGTGTGAATGCGAGCAGCATATTAGCCGTGGCTGACATCACGAACATAATAGACATATCCGGAAATAGCAATGTGTTTATAGGTTTGTGTTTGCTGGTTTATAGTTTAGGTCAACGTTCCATCCGTCACGCTCTCTATCTGGCTCAACAAACCATTGATAATCAAGTAGGTGAGCCTACGACCAAACCAACTTGCTCGGTGGGTGTTTCAATGTTTCATGTCGATTCATTTGTTGACAATTAATGGGGTCAAGCTACCAATCTGACGCCATAACGATTGTGGATTATCCAATTCTTTGGCGCTCCTTGCCGTAAATATTATCTTCTCTCTTGAGCTGCTGTGCCATCTCACTTGAAAAAAATCCCGGACGATCGTGCTACCTGCGGAGTGTGGGGTGAATATAGTTCATCCGTCTATTATGCAACGCCAGTTTTTCAGGAATACAGCATCGGAGGACACAAGTACCCCTTGCTGTTGCTGAATCCTGTTGTGCGATCGCCACACGGACACCATAACGAGGAGCCGCTTAGGAAGTGGGAAATCCTCCATACCCGGCACCAATTACAAAAATGTTCTAACCGAGTTTCAAAACTTAATCGGCTTATTTTTCCCGAAGCAAGCTAAAGGTTTTTCTCTAACATTCAATCCTCTCTAAGCCCCAATACAAAGTTTCTTGTTAAGGGTTATATCTGCTCACTCAAAAGTCGGTTTAGTCCGAGCATAGGAGTAGAGAAACAGGCCGAAGAGAATTGCAAAGATCAGGTCAATCACACCCGGAATTAGATAAAGTGGGTGAACATTGCCCACCAAAGTCTGATAAGCTAGCACAATGAAGACGGAACTTTGCGCGTAAATCCCAAGTTTTACAATTTCGCGATTGCGGGAGATGTCCTGACTGACCCACCAATAGCCAATTCCGATAACAAATACCAACACGACAAACAGTTGTAAATACTCAGGATTGGTAAGGGGTTTCTCACCAAGCAACTCGCGAATCCATCGGTCGGCAAAGAGCAAAGCCAGAGATTCGATCCAATTGATCGCAGCCTTGAGTTGAAATATGTACTTCCACGTCATTGGATTGTTCATAATTACACAAATTCCGAGAATAATTTTTGATGAAAACGTTTCTGTTGATGGTTAGAAAAATCAAACTCTAGCTAAGTTTTGCTTAGCTATTCAATTCATTTTTGATTAGTTTGCTGTTACGCTAGTGGAATCAGCCATTTGCTCTTGTAGTTGGCTTTTAACGGTTTTGAACTCGGTAGCCATTTGCTTTTGCTGCTCGTGGCTGAAGTTGTCTCTGATTATGGTGAATATATCTTGTTCTTCTTGATTTATGTGATTTCTCGTCGCAGTTTTTAACTGCTCAATTCTTCCTTTAAACTCAGATGAAGCTGGCTCTAAAGGCTTAATTTCATCTAACATCTCCATCACTTCATCGGTTTGCTCGTATATTTCCTGCGTGTGTTCGTAATACGGACGAATTGCCGGGTAGAGAACTTGTTCTTCGGCTGTACCGTGAACTTTTATATCTTTGTAGAGTTGTCCAAAATACTCTGCAATTTTTTGAGGTTCGTCAGCACCTAAAATTTCCGCGAATAAGGTATTGGCTTTAGTATGATCCATGCGGAGGAGGTCGCGGATACTCATCTCATCATCGGTGCGCGTTATCACACTACCCGCCACGCCTGATAAGGCGGCGACAGCATCTTGAACCCGTCCCCACAATCCTTGGTATGGCTCTTGTCCTGTCAATTCGCGAACGCCTAGAACTTCCAGAACTCCTTTGAGTTGCTCTTGATGAGCGCGGTTTTCAAAGTTAACTGCATTTAAAGGAGCGATCGCAACTTCAATATCAGCACCAACAACTTGAGCAGCTTTGTGAATTAGCAGCCCAGTCATCGTCTGCTTGTGCTTGAGCAATTCTTGCTCAAATACTTTTTCAAACAAAGTTAGCTCAGAGCCTTCCATTAGTTTCTCAACTTCCTCTACGAGCTTCTGGGTTGTTTCCTTAAGCTCGCTCTGGACACCGTACTGAACGATCGCAGTATCGAGAACGCCCAGGTTTTTGCGATCGTCTTCGAGCATATCCTGTAGGCGCTTGCGAATCTCATCATCAGTACAATCCTGAATGAATTTCTCCTCGTTGCTAATCAGCAGATTTTGTAGCGCTTTCATATCTGCCAGTTTTGTGGCGATCGCAAGGCGCTTGGTGTCATCAATAGTCGATACCATTTTCATTGCTCCTTTACTGCTTTACTGGATATTGAAAACAGACTGTGCCGTAGATTTGAGAGAATTTCCAACATCAGCTAATCTCTGTCGCAGTGGATGTTGGTGCTTTTGGAAAACACGAGCGCATTTGCGTCCCGCCATCCGGGAAATTGTTCCCTTTTCAGGATTTTGGGATTTTGGATTATTCCCACGCCTGAATTCGGAAGCATCTTCTTCTGCCAATCGAAAATCGAAAATCGGCACAGTCATCATTAGTTAGGTTTTGATGCAACTAAGTCAACCTTATTGTGCAGGTTGCATTCGCGTTGAAATGTATTTTTTTGACAAGCCGTAAGGTATATTAGGTATTGATTACAGCTTGTTTTTCATACAAATCTTATTTACAAAAGCGCTTAAAAACATAGTTATTACTAATTGCGTAAGCTGTCAAACATCTAAACTGCATTAACTAAGTTACCTTTATTTTTTATTTTTCTGTTCCATTTAATAATTAGT